>ONIJ01000059.1 GCA_900317875.1 uncultured Eubacteriales bacterium | reverse complement strand
CCAAAAGCCAGATTTTATGCGGATTTTTGCCTGTCAAAGAAAGCCGGCCGGCAAACCCGGTTACATGCTCCCAAAGCAGGCGCGCTACGCCGCCGAACTGTCATTTCAGCTGCGACTCATTTATTATATATCACTTTCGCGTAAAAGTCAAGCAAAACAATAACATAAAATGTTTGTGCGGCGTTGCATAAACGTTTTTGTTATGCTATCATAAAGTCAAAGCATTTTGGAGGGACTTTATGAATAACCGATTTTTGCGTATGCTCAAGAGCGTACCCAACGCTTTTGGCGCTTATTTTAAAAACAGCGGCAAAGCTATTGAAGCCGCAAAGCCGGAACGAAACTTTTTTGCGGCGTTTATTTTCATCTTATTATTTTTTGTTTCCGAATTTATATTTACGCTGAGCTTTTTGTCAAGAGTCGACTCAGACGTTGCCGAAAGCCACACGAGGCTTGATTTGACGAGTAATGTTGAGATTTTTCACCCGATGGCTGCACTGATCCTCGGAATAATTGCCGCCGCGGCTTTTGCGCTCACCTATATCCTTGTAAGGTTTTTCTGCGTGAAGATTTTTACGCGGAAAGTAAAAATCAGAACCGTGCTTGCGGATTCCTTTATCGAGTTCGGGCTCAATGCGATTCCGCTCAGCCTGATTTGCCTTTTGGGAGCCGCGCTGTGCTGCGTTTCGGGATTTTTCTTCATTCCCGTTATTCTGTTTTTTTGCCTGTTCCATTTCATTATTCTGCAAAGAGGAATTTTTGAGGCTGTGCCGAAGGAGAAAAACACCCTCCTGTTCCATATGGTGACGGCGCTTTTTTCGATGATCGGATTTGTATTGATAACGGCGGCGATCTCCGTTTTACTGCTGTACATCCTTCTGAAAATGATAGTCGGCATAGCGGACAGAGTAAAAGAGCTTCTCGATATGCTCTACGATTATTTCGACAGTATGGCGTCCAAATATATGCATTTTCTGCCGCGGAGATAAGCGTAAAAACAGCGGAAGAGCTTATTTGCTCCTCCGCTGTAAAACTTTATTTCTGAGCGCTCTGACGATCAGGCAGAACAGGAATGATATTCCGATTATTACGGGCATTGTAACAAACCACATTCCGCCTATGTTGAACAGATAGAAGTCCATCCAGCCCTTGACAATGATTACCTCGGTGAAATACACCGCTCCGTAAATGACTGTCGGCAGGAGTCCGATTATCGTATCGCTCATTTTTATGCGCGTGTGCTCCTCGAGAAACACAAAGCTCACAAACGAGAGTATCGGAGCCGAAAGGTGCATATGAAAGCCCGTCCCTCCCCACTGCATACCGATCCCGTAAGCCGGAATAAGAAGCACGAGCACAGTGAAAAAGGTCAGCATAAGCGACACAACTCCCGCGTATTTCACGAGCGTAAAGGCGCGCGCGACGGTTTCGCGCTTGCCCTGTAAAATCTTGACGTCGCAGATCATAACGAGCGCCGCTCCGATCGCGGCAAGGATATTCGAGTCGGTCGTGAAAAACATAAAGCTTTCGTAGCCGTTCTTCAGAATTTTGCTCTCCACAAAGAAATACGAAATAACGATTCCCGTCGTGACAAGAACAATCACGGCATTGCAAACAAGCGATATTACCGTTCTTGTTTTAACATTCATTTTACTATCTCCTTTATTTTAAGAAAAGCGGTGTAATTATGATTCAAAACGAAATAAGACAAAGACTGTTCGGGCTTTGCGATCCGGATTACCGCGATTTTCAGAGCAAGCTGATTCCGACAGTCGGAATAGACAGCGTCATCGGCGTGCGCACGCCCGATCTGAGGAATTATGCAAAGGAGCTTTCAAAGCGTGAGGACATCTGCGAATTTCTGAACGCTCTGCCTCACGATCACTTTGACGAAAACCAGCTCCACGCCTTTATCATCTCGCTGACAAAGGATTACGCAAAATGCCTTGAACAGGTCAAAGTGTTCCTTCCGTATGTCGACAACTGGGCAACCTGCGATCAGATGTCGCCTAAGGTTTTCAAGCGGCACAAATCAGAGCTTATTCCCGAGATAAGGTCTTGGATCGCAAGCGGCAAGACCTACACCGTGCGCTTCGGGATAAAACTTTTGATGGAGCACTTTCTCGGCGATGATTTCGACATTGAGTACGCTCGGGCTGTTGCGGAAATCGACTCGGACGAGTACTATGTAAAAATGATGATCGCGTGGTATTTTGCGACCGCGCTTGCAAAACAGTACGAATCGGCAATAGGCTTTATTGAGCGCGGCACGCTCGAGCCCTGGACGCACAACAAGGCGATCCAAAAGGCGGTTGAAAGCTTCCGCGTTGCGCCGGAGCGCAAGGAATATCTCAAAACCCTGCGCCGAAAATGATCACTTGCCTTCCTTGAACTTTTTGACGCGCTGAGACATCTCCTCGAGCTCCTCCTTTGAGAGCTCGGGAAGCCGTTCGAGCTTTTCCATAAATGCAGTGATCGTCTCGGACTCCCTCGCCTTAAGCGACTCGGTGTAGTAGGTCACCACAACGCCCGGGATCATCGAGGCGGTGAGGATTCCGTAAACCGACAGGAGAACGGTGATGATCTTGCCGAGTACCGTCGTCACGCAGATGTCGCCGAAGCCGATCGTGGTTGAGGCAACAAAGCAGTACCAGAAGCCGTCGCCGATAGTCTTAATGCCCGGCTCCCACAAAAACAGCAAAAAAGCTGCAATAGACAGGCAAATCAGGAAGCTCGAAAGCATCTGGATCATTCCCGTGTGCTTTAGTATGCTTACAAATCTCTTGAATTTCCTTTTTAGTGACATAGTATCCCCCGTTAATTCAAACGCCCATAGCAAAAGCTACGGGCGTATTTTATCAGTCCAATACCGACAGCTTGTAGTCGATTTCCGACGCCTTGTTAAGGTAGACCTTGCAGTTGTACTGCTCGGCGTCCTCCTTGCTTCTGAAGCCCCAGCCGTACAGCGCTGCGGCAAAATCCATTCCGACCTCATCCGCGGCAATCGCGTCAACGTAGCTGTCGCCGATAAACACCGCTTCAGCCGGCTCGATTTCCAGCTCGCCGCAGACCTTGCGCAGCATATCCGCCTTGCTCATATCCTGTTCCACGTTGGTAGCGCAGACCGTATCGAAAAGGTCGCCGATATAGCTGTAGACCGCGAGCATATTGTTGATGAAGCGCTCGTTCTTCTGAGTGACTATGGCGAGCTTTACGCCGCTCTCCTTGAGCTTTTTCAGGCTTTCGGCGATTCCGTCGTAAATGAGGATCATTTCCTCACCCTTTATGGAATAGAGCTTGCTGTACTGATTCATCGCATACTCAATTTCGTCCTCTTTCATTCCGTAAACGTTCATAAAGCCCTGCTCGAGCGACACGCCGATAACGCCGAAAAGCGCGTCGTGCGCGACGGGATTATAGCCCATTGAAAGCGCAGTGGTATTCATACAGTAAAGGATTCCCGGAGCGGTGTCCGCGATAGTACCGTCAAAGCCAATTATCACCAATTTTTTCATACAATCACCAACTTTGTAGTATCTTGTTCTTATCTTTTCTTTATCATATCACGAATTAAAACCAATTACAATAGTTTTTTGATTGACAACAGAGGTTTTAAGGTATAAAATAATTTATGTGTTTTCAAAAAGCGAATCGGATTTTTTGACTTTTTCCGCTTTTGCAATTGAAAATAATACCTGAGTGAAAGGTGCTGATTATGAGTCAATCAAATTATAAATCACCCGGCAACAAGAAAAAGAAATCGCTGAAGCCTTTGAGTCAGCGTTACACCCTGACAAACTCCATTGTAAACTACTTTTTGGTCGTGGCGTTCGCGATTTTTCCGCTGTATGTCAACATCACGATCAGAGGTGCGTTTCCGTTCATCAGTCTGGCTGACGGCTTCAGGGGAATCCGCCACCAGAAGTACTATTTCTTCGTAATTATGGCGGCGGCGGCGCTTATCGCTGAAATAATGCTGCTCATCACAAAAACCTCCGAGCAAAAAAAAGAGGCGGATCCTAAAAAGCAGAACCTGCTGAAAACGATCACCTTCACCGATTGGGCGGTGATCGCGTTTGTGCTGAGCTGCTCGATTTCAACCGTATTCTCGCCGTATATCGATATGGCGGTGACAGGCTCAACTTTAGTCGGCGGCCGCGACAACGGTTTGATACTAATGCTTTTTTACGCGGCGGTTTACTTCCTGATCACGAGGTGCTACCGCTATAAGGAATACGTATTTCTGGCGCTCGCAGGCACAAACGCGTTTATTTATCTTATTGCGGTGCTAAACGGTTTTTATCTGGATCCGCTCGGAACGCTCGAAACGTTTAACCGCAGCGACAGCGAGAACCAATTCTTCTATATGAATTTCCTCTCTACCATCGGAAACAAGAATATGTTTGCAAGCCACATCTGCGTAACGCTTCCGGCGATCACGGCGATGTTTGTGCACACCGAAAAGCTCGTGAACAAAATTGTTTACCTCGCAAGCGCCGCTCTCGGCGCGATGGCTGTCGTCATCTGCGACAGTGACTCGGTCGTGCTGGGAATGGGCGCATTTATCGCGGTGTTCACCGTTGTGCATTCAAGGCGTCCCGAGAAGATGAAGAAATTCCTGCTTGCGCTCACAGCTATGCTGCTGAGCATAAAGCTGTTGAGATTCTTCTCATATCTTGGCGGCGACGGCTACAAGGAGCTGAGCGCCATACCTTATAAGGTGATGCTGTCCGATAAGACATTTGTCGTAATCGCGGTTTTGGCGGCACTGACCGCGCTGGCGTACTACCTGAGCTTCAGGCACGCGGATTTTGTCCTTCCGAAGGCTGTTCCGATCGCGCTTGCAAGCCTGTTCTCCCTCGCCGCGCTCGCGGGAGTCGGAGTTATCGTTTACTATTCGGCGTTCGACACAACGACCGATTTGGGAGAATTGGAAAAAACACTCCGCTTCTCCGACGCTTGGGGCACACACCGCGGAATATTCTGGGATCGCGCAATCAGGATTTTCGGAGAGCGCAGCTTCTTCCAAAAGCTCTTCGGCTCGGGCCCCGAAACCTTCTATTATGCCTTTGAGCCATTCTTCCCCGAGCTTTGGGAATACGGCGACGGCAAAACCGACGCGGCTCACAACGAGTACATCAACTATCTGATCACCATCGGCATTGCAGGACTTGCCTCCTATCTCACGTTTACGGGAAGTGCGCTCGTAAGAGCCTTCCGCTCGGCGAAACAAAATCCGCTCGCGCTCGTTTTCGCGGCTCCCGTTGTGGCGTATCTGGCTCAGGCGGTCGTCAATATCGCTGTTCCGATTGCCACTCCTATCTTCGTTATCTTTGTCGCGCTGTGTGAAACCGCGGCGAGACAGACCAAGGAGGTGCGTGAGCCTGAATATCAGACGCGCAAAAGCAACCGACGCTGAACGAGTCCTCGATCTCTTAAAGCAGGTGAATCTGGTTCACCATCTTATCCGTCCCGATCTTTTTAACATTGCCACCAAATACACGAAGGATGAGCTGCTCACTATTTTTTCCGACGACAGCTCGCCCGTGTTTGTGTGCGAAAAAGACGCAAAGGTAATCGGATATATTTTCACCCTGCTTATCGACCACGGCGGAAGCAATATGCTCACTCCGATAAAGGAGCTCTACATCGACGACCTATGCGTCGACGAGGATTTCCGCGGTCAGGGCGCCGCCACCGCGCTGTACAATCACGCGAAGGCTTACGCAAGACAAATCGGCTGTCACAACCTGACTCTCAACGTCTGGGAAGGCAACGACGCGGCGCTCGCGTTCTACCGAAAAATGAATATGGCAACTCAAAAAACAAAGCTCGAATGTGTTTTGGACTGATTCAAAGCGCGCACCCGATTTTTCAGGTGCGCGCTTTTTCAATATTATTATTTACATTTCTATCCTGCCGCTTTTGGGCTTGTATTCGACCGTTTCACCGCTTTCAAGCGACTTGTGCACATCTATGATCCTCTGGTTGCTCGAACCGCGGAACTGCAGACTGATGTTGTAGAGCTCCTGAACGAACTCGCCGTCGACGAGAACGTCGATGAGCGAGAGCATTTCGTCGGTATATTCGCATCGCGCGCGGCTTGCGCTTAAAAGCTCTCTGTCGAACAAATAGCCCGAGTAGCACCAGATGCTCTTTTCGGGAAAAAGCGCCTTTACGCGGCGCAGAAACGGCAGCAGCGCCGCCTGATTCTGCGGCTCAAAGGGCTCGCCGCCGAGGAGCGAAAGCCCGTTGATGTAATCGGGGCGCAGCTCTTCAATTATTTTGTCCTCGACCTCTTTGGTGAACGGCTCGCCGTAGTCGAAGCTCCAGGTCTCGGGATTGAAGCAGTTTTTGCAGTGGTGGGTGCAGCCCGATACAAACAGCGAAACCCGCACGCCCTCGCCGTTGGCTATATCAAAATTTTTTATTTCACCGTAATTCATATTTAACCTCGCCGTTGTGTACATAACGAAGCGGCAGGGCGCTGCCCTACCGCTCCGCCCCGCGGTTGCCCGCGGGAAAACACACAATCATATTTGCAGAAAAATAATGGATGAATTAATGCCGATCACAGATGGAGTACGCGCTCCTGGATCTCCTGTGTTCTGCCCTGGTTCCAGAACTGCGTTCCGATGTATCCGCAGGTTCTGCGCGCGACGTTCATCTTGTCCTGGTCGCGGTTCTTGCAGTTCGGGCACTCCCAAAGCAGCTTGCCGTCCTCCTCGACGATCTGGATCTCTCCGTCATAGCCGCATACCTGGCAGTAGTCGCTCTTGGTGTTGAGCTCGGCGTACATAATATTCTCATAAATAAACTTCATAACCTGGAGCACCGCGGGAAGGTTCTGCTGCATATTGGGAACCTCTACATAGCTGATCGCTCCGCCCGGAGACAAAGCCTGGAACTCGCTTTCGAGCTTGAGCTTGTCAAACGCGCTGATGCCCTCGGTCACGTGAACGTGATAGCTGTTTGTGATATAGTTTCTGTCGGTAACGCCCTTGATGATTCCGAAGCGCTTCTGCAGACACTTTGCAAATTTATATGTTGTGCTCTCGAGAGGAGTGCCGTAGATACTGTAGTCGATGTTCTCGGCCGCCTTCCACTTTGCACAGTAGGAGTTGAGCTTTTTCATAATCTCAAGTCCGAGCTCCTTGCCCTCGTCCTCGGTGAGCTTTTTGCCGATGAGGCTGTAAACGCACTCCCAAAGTCCCGCGTAGCCGAGGGAAATCGTGGAGTAGCCCCCGTAGAGCAGCTTGTCGATGGTCTCGCCCTTTTTGAGACGCGCGAGTGCGCCGTACTGCCAGAGGATGGGAGCCGCGTCGGAGAGGGTTCCCTTGAGGCGCTCGTGACGAGCCTGCAGAGCGCGGTGACAGAGCTCCATACGCTCGTCAAAAATCTGCCAGAACTTATTCATATCGCGGTTGGCGCTGAGTCCGATGTCGACGAGGTTTACGGTAACGACACCCTGATTGAAGCGGCCGTAATATTTGTGCTTTCCGGGAACGTAGTTGAGCGCGTTAGCGATGTTGCCCACGCCCGCGTCGGTGAAGCGGTCGGGAGTGAGGAAGCTGCGGCAGCCCATGCAGGTGTAAACGTCGCCCTTGAGCTCGAGCATAACCTTTTCGGAGATATAGTCGGGAACCATTCTCTTCGCGGTGCACTTAGCGGCGAGCTCGGTGAGGTACCAGTACTTGCTGTCCTCGCGGATGTTGTCCTCCTCGAGCACGTAAATGAGCTTGGGGAACGCGGGAGTGATCCAAACGCCCTTTTCATTCTTTACGCCGCGGTAACGCTGCTTGAGGGTTTCCTCGATGATCATAGCGAGGTCTGCCTTCTGCTGCTCGTTCTCCGCCTCGTTGAGGTACATATATACAGTTACAAACGGAGCCTGACCGTTTGTTGTAAGCAGAGTTACTACCTGATACTGAATTGTCTGAACGCCGCGGTTTACCTCCTTGCGGAGTCTTTCCTCGACGATCTGGCACAGCTTTTCATCGCTTACCTCAACGCCCATCTCCTCAACTTCCGCAATTGTTTCCTTGCGGATTTTCTCGCGGGAAATCTGAACGAATGGAGCGAGGTGAGTAAGACTGATGCTCTGGCCGCCGTACTGGTTGCTGGCGACCTGCGCGATGATCTGCGTTGCGATGTTGCAGGCGGTTGAAAAGCTGTGGGGCTTTTCGATGAGAGTGTCGCTGATCACGGTGCCGTTCTGCAGCATATCCTCGAGGTTTACAAGGTCGCAGTTGTGCATATGCTGAGCGAAATAATCGGAGTCGTGGAAGTGGATAAGACCTTGCTTGTCAGCTTCTACGATGTCGGGAGAGAGCAGCATTCTGCGGGTCAGATCGCGGCTGACCTCGCCCGCCATATAGTCGCGCTGAACACTGTTGACGGTCGGGTTCTTGTTTGAGTTCTCCTGCTTTACTTCCTCGTTGTTGCACTCGATCAGCGAGAGAATACGGTTGTCGGTTGTGTTCGCCTTACGGATAAGGGAGCGGTTGTAGCGGTAGCGCACATAACGGCGGGCAAGCTCGAAGGCGCCCTTTGCCATCAGCTGATCCTCTACCATATCCTGAATTTCCTCAACGGAAACCGCGCGCTTGATTTTGTTGCAGCGGTATTCCACGTAATCGGCGATGTCGACGATCTGCTCGTCAGTGAGGAAAGGCGTGTCTGACGAATTGTTTGCTTTTCTTACGGCATTGATGATTTTATCAACGTTAAAAATCTCCTCAGAGCCGTTTCGTTTGATGATTTTCATTTCCTGACCTTCCTTATCGTTTTTATCGTTAATTTCTACCGCGAGCCGCGTTTTCCGATCCGCCTTTGGAAAAAACGGATTATCGGAAACGTCGGACTGACGGCGGTTCTAAAAGCACAGGTAACCAAGCGTTCCCCGAAATAGTTTACTAATGGTTTCCGAGCCGTCTTTTAAAAACGCCTTAACAGAAAGCTCGGGCTGACAGCGCCCACAGAGCGCGGGAACCAAACGTATTTTTTTCACCGCTT
>ONIJ01000044.1 GCA_900317875.1 uncultured Eubacteriales bacterium | reverse complement strand
TTATACCGGGGCAGACTATGCCAACCTTCAAAAAACCGCATAAATACTAAGGTGAGCAACTTTAATACATTGTATCAAAATTGCTCACCTAAGATGGTCTGCCCGAAGGGATTTGAACCCCCATTCTCCGGAATCGGAATCCGTTGCGTTATCCAATTGCGCCACGGGCAGATATTGGCGCGGGAATGTCCCGCGCTGTTATTATACACCATATTTCGGAAAAAATCAATCCGCAAGCTGTTCCCAGATTTCGTATTGTTCCTCCTGCTCCTTCTGAAGCACTTCGAGCCTTTCACTGAGCTCCATCAGGCGTTCGTAGTCGGCGGCGGTTTCCTCGGTTGAGAGCAGAGTCTGAATCTCCTCGATTTCCGCGTCGAGACGCTCAATTTCCTCCTCTGCCTTTTTGAGCCTTGTTTGCCGCTTGCGCTCCTCGCTAGCCTGCTGCTTTTTCAAAAAATACTCGTTCTGCGGCTTTTCACGTTTGCCGTCAGCCTGAGCCTTGGGAGCGGCTTCGTCCTTTGTGCGTTCGAGATAGTAGTCGTAATTGCCCAGATATTCCTTCACGCCGTCCTTGCCGAGCGCGAGCACGCGGTCGGCGAGCTTGTTGATGAAGTAGCGGTCGTGGCTGATGATCAGCAGGGTTCCGCTGTAGTCGAGAAGGGTGTTTTCGAGCTCCTCACGCGACGCCGCGTCAAGGTGGTTTGTGGGTTCGTCGAGGAGAAGAAGGTTGCTGCCTCTGAGCATAAGTTTCAGCAGCGAAATCCTCGCTCTTTCGCCGCCGCTCATCTTTTGAAGCGGCTTGAAAACCTCGTCGCCCTTGAACAAAAAAGAAGCCAGCGCCGAGCGAACCTCAGTCTGGGTGAGGTTAGGGAACGTATCCCACACCTCGTCGATAGCGGTTTTTTCGAGATTGAGGTTCTGCTGCATCTGGTCGAAGTAGCCGATCATCACGTTAGCGCCGTACTCAAATTCACCCCTGTCCTGCGGGAGTTTGGCAGTGAGAATTTTAAACAGAGTGGTTTTTCCGCAGCCGTTTTCACCGAGAATAAACACTCGCTCGCCCTTGCGGATGTGGATGTTCACGTTTTTGAACAGCTGCTTGTCGCCGAACGCCTTTGAAATGCCGCGGCACATCAGCACGTCGTTTCCGCTCTCGCATTTCGGCTCAAAGCGCATACGCATTGTTTCAAGCTCGCTTTCGGGAGCCACAAGCTGAGCCTTTATCCGGTCGGCTTCCTTCTGACGGCTCGCGGCGGTGATGAAATTCCGCTCGCGTCCCCAGCGCTTCTGCTGTTCAACGATCCCCTCGATACGCCGGATTTCCTTTAAATCGTTTTCGTATTTGTTTTTCAGCGACTCGTTGTACGCCTGCTTCTTCTTGATAAACTCCGAGTACGCGCCCTTGTAGCACATCGTTTTGCTGTGCTCGAGCTCGATCGTTTTGTTGGTGACGTTGTCGAGAAAGTAACGGTCGTGGCTGATGATTATCATAGCGCCCCTGAAATCGCGCAGAAAATCCTCAAGCCAGTTCACGGACTGAATGTCAAGATGGTTCGTCGGCTCGTCGAGCAGAAGCAGGTTGCTGCGCGAGAGCAGGAGCTTTGCCAGGCAGAGCTTTGAGCGCTGTCCGCCGCTCAGGCTGCCTACAGGCATAGTAAACTGATCCTCGGAAAAGCCGAGCCCGAGCAGCGCGGCGCGCGTGCGGCTCTTGTAGGTCAGTCCGCCAAGCCGCTCGTGTTCCTCGATCAGCCTCATCTGCTCCTCAATGAGCTCGTCGATGTTATCGGGACGGCGGGCGATCCTCTGATTAAGCGCCGCAAGGTCGGTTTCCATCTTGGAAAGATAGTCAAAAACGCCGAGCAGCTCGTGATAGACGTCAATATCGGGATCGCTGCAGGCGTGCTGCTCCATATATCCCACACGGGTGTTCTTTTCAAAGGCGACGGTTCCGTCGGTAGGGGAAAGCTCGCCGTTGAGCACCCTGAAAAGCGTGGTCTTGCCGACGCCGTTCGCGCCGATAAAGCCCACCTTGTCGCGCGACTCAACGTCGAACGAAACGCCGCTGAACAAAACGCGGTCGATAAAGGTAACGCCGAGATTTCTTACTGATAACGCGGGCAAAGCCACACCTCCTTAATTATTATCACACTCCTGATTATTTTAGCGCAAAGCGCGGAAAAACGCAAGGGGTTACGCTGAATTTCTCACGTCAACCTGCACAAAAACCATAATGAAAGTTTGGTTTGTGAACTGCCCGAAATGATGAAATAATCAACATGGATAATACTATTTTTAAAAGGAGGAGCAATTGTGAAAACGTCATTCAAAAAAATTTTCATTGCTGCTTGCGGTGCTTCCGGTTCTGACTGCTGTTCCGTTTGCTGCGGCTGCGGAAGCAGACCAAAGCGTCGGCGGCATAACGGGCAGCTGCAAATGGAGCTATGACGCGGATACGTTGACGCTCACCATCAGCGGCACAGGTCAAATGGACGATTACGTCGGCGCTTTCCAAACGAGCGCGCCGTGGGGCAGTCTCTGTTTCAGAAACCTCGTCATTGAGGAAGGAGTAACGCGTATCGGCTTTTGTGCGTTTCAGGGCTGTGTAAACCTGACAAGCATAGTAATCCCCGAAAATGTTACTTCCATAGGCACCAATGCATTTTTCGGATGCACATCCCTCACAAATATTGTAATTCCCAAAAGTGTAACTTATCTCGGTGATAATGTGTATTACGGTTGCACAAACCTGAGAAGCGTTGTGATTTCAAAAGGGATGTACTTACATCGTAACGATTTTGCGAAATGTCCGTCGCTGACAAGGATCGTCATTCCCGAAGGAGTCGGTTAAATAGATGACACAGCTTTTTCCGACAGCAATAATGTCATTATTTACGGCTTCAGGAGTTCGTACGCTCAGACTTATGCCAAAAAAATAACATCAAATTTGCCGAGTGCGAATTGTGTCCGAACTGCGGCAGCTTTATCATTGACATCGATCCGGGCACAGACGTCACCTGCACAAAAGACGGAATAACCGAGGGACGTCACTGCTGCGAATGCGGAGAGGTGATTAAGGCTCAGGAGATCGTTCACTCCACGGGTCACGAATACGAAACTGTTGCTGCAGTCGAGCCGACTTACAGACAAGACGGCGCCACCGAAGGCAAGCACTGCGGCGACTGGATTGTTGAGCCCGAGATCATCCCCAAAAAAACCGATCGATTTCACTATCGGCGACGTCGACGGCGACAACAAGATCACGATATTCCGGCGCAAGCTCGCGGAAGTTGAATAGAATATTTTGCTTTTACAGCCGATGAGAACCGAAGCAAGCTCTCATCGGCTGCTTTTAGGTCTTATCGCAAAGAAAACAGCACAATAAAATTGAAGATATGCCAGAGGTTGACCGCCGAATAGGCGATGATACCTATGTTGAGCAGGGTGCCGCCGAAGCGGTTCTCAACCGAGCCCGACAGCTTGAATAGCACCGCGCACAAAATCGTCAGCGCAAGCGGAAGTATAGCCTTTATCAGCAGGCTCGGAAAAAAGTTCTGCAAAACGGGACTCATAATCGGGTTAGCCTCGTAAAAGCGTCCGCTCGAAAGCAGCGCCTGTGTGCACAGCCAGTCAGTGAGGTTCAGCGCGTAGAGGAAGAATAGCTTCTGATACAGCGAGTAGCGCGGCGAGTACGCGCGCGCGGCGGATTTGGATTGAGATTTCATAATAATTTCCTTCCCGAGAATAATTTGGAGTTAGTGTGCGCCGAATTTTAAACTTTATTATGAAAAACTCAAAAAAAGGTGTTGACAAAAATGTCGGTTTGTGATATATTAAATAGGCACTTGAAAAATGCTGGTGTAGCTCAGTTGGTAGAGCAGCTGATTTGTAATCAGCAGGTCGGGGGTTCAAGTCCGTCCACCAGCTCCAATCGAATC
>ONIJ01000203.1 GCA_900317875.1 uncultured Eubacteriales bacterium | reverse complement strand
TTACAGATGAGGTATTGAAATGGCACTGAGTTACAATAAACTATTTGTTCTTATGAAAGAAAAAGGCATAACAACTTATGTTATACGAAAGGAAAATATCATTTCACAAAGCGCGTTATATTCTTTGAAAAACGGAAAGAGCGTAACTACCGATACAATAGAACGTCTGTGCAGATGCTTAAATTGTCAGCCCGGCGATATTATGGAATACGTCCCCGACGAGGACGAAAAATAAAAGTGGACAAATTGTCCACTCAAACAAAACGGCAAGGAGGATAATTGTGTCCTCTTTGCCGTTTTCTATATATTAAAGATAAAATTCCTAATTGAAAATCTCATTGCAACTATCAACGATAGATTCAACGAATTTATATTGTTTAGAAGATACCCCGGCGAGGTCTTTACGGACATAACGCTGAATAAGCCGCTTAAGGCGGGCGATTACGCCGCAACACTCCATTACGACTGCTTTTCTGTAAGCGATAACGAACCGCTCAACGGAGCGGATGTGCAATTAAACCTGAAAGTACACAAATAAGTTTGACGAAAAAAGAGGCGTATTTATGAATATTAAAAAAGTTCTCAGTATCTTCCTTGCGCTGGCAATTATGCTCGGGACCATTCCCGGCATGAGCTTTGCCGTTAGCGCGGAAGATGAACCGGCAGCCGAACCGGAAGCCGAAACGGTAACCATTACGAATCAGCAGACCTCGGGGACGATGACTGTCTCACTGACTGTTCCCGCAAGGGATCCGATCCCGTATCTTGATGCGGACGGTACAGAAAAACAGACAGGGCCCGACTGCTATGACGTCTATACGACAGATACGAGCCTTGGCTTTAAGTCAGCGGAGCAATGGTATGTGGTACTCGAAAGTATGACGCTTGAAACTACTGCTGCCTTAATAATCTTGGGCGATGTAAAACTCGTCATTTGCGATGGAGCGACGCTGACGGTGCCTCACGGCATCAATCTCGATAACGGCAGCATTACCGTCTACGCGCAGTCTACAGACGAGCAGACAATGGGTAAGCTGATCGCAAACGCTCACGATGACAGCTGTGCCGCAATCGGCAGCAGCGCTTCTAAAACCCCCGGTACGATCACCGTCAACGGCGGTAACATCAACGCGACCGGCGGCGAAAACGGCGCAGCTATCGGCGGCGGATCAGGTTCGAAAAATGTTAATGTTACCATAAATGGCGGCGTTGTCACTGCGACCGGCGGCGCAAACAGCGCGGCGATCGGCGGCGGTGCAGGTTCAACAAATGTTAATGTTACAATAAACGGCGGCGACGTCACAGCTATCGGCGGCGCAAACAGCGCGGCAATAAGCGGCAATCTAACCGTTAACGACGGCACCGTTAATGCGACCGGCAGCGGAAACGGCGCAGCAATAAGCGGCAGTATCACCGTAAGCGGCGGCACTGTCACAGCAGACGCAGCAAACGGCGCGGCAATCGACTGCGATCTCACAGTAAGCGGCGGCGTTGTCACCGCAACCGGCGGCGCAAACAGCGCGGCAATCAACGGCAACCTCACCGTTGACGACGGCACCGTTAATGTGACCGTCGGTGGAGAGAGCGCGGCAATAAACGGCAATCTCACCGTTGAAGGCGGCGATGTCACAGTAGACAGCGCAAACAGCACAGCAATCGGAGGCGAACTCACCGTCAACGGCGGCGTCGTTACCGCAACAGGTGTACCCGCGTTGTCCGGTAATCCTACAGTCGCTGACGATATGTTTGCCAAGGCGGGCGACAGCGAAGCTGCTGCGGTAGTTACAGACCTCGATCAGCTTGATGATAAGAACTATGTTCTCATCACTCCGAAATATACCGTAACATCTGTTCCTCCAATCCGTTGCCGATGGTGAGGCACATAGTCGCAAAATGCAGATTGGCAGTTGCGTTTTCTGTGACCGCCAGCAGTCGATCCTGAAGTCTTGTTTCGGAATCTTCCAGGCTGATATAGAGAGTCGTTCCCTTTGTTGTGGGATGGTCCCAAATATTCTCGCCTTTCGCAATCCGCACGCACCAGTCAAGCGTCAGCCATGACTTACCGACCTTTGGTGAGCCGCCGAGAATCGCCAGTCCCTGCGGAAGCAAATCTCTGATGGCAAACCTTAGCGGAGGTAAATCCTTCTCTGCCAATGTGACGCTGTCGATAGTTTGAAGCTCCTTCTTTCTCGATTCCAAATCCAAACTTAAATCCATATCCATTATTTCACCTTCTTTCTGTTTGGAGTTAAGAAAAGTAAGAGTTGCAGGATTTGTCCTATCCGGCTACGGTTCCTATGCGTTGTACCACACGTATTATCCTTTGCCGCTTATAGCCCGTTTCTCGCTCGCTCTTTAGAGGTCTTGGCGCGGCGCTAAATGTTCGCTCGCTTTCGGTCGTCGCGTAACTACGGCTCGAGATGTATCTCTCGCTCGGATAGGATTATTCAATTGTCTTGCCGTTAGCTATTGGCTTTTGATAATTATCATGTTATAATTTTAACGTGAAAGTTGAGATAAGTATATCTGCGATGAAACTTTCATTTTTGGAAAAGTTCCATCCCGGACAGTCAGATTGGATGCGGTTATTTTGATCAAGAAAAACGGATTATACCTCTTACCGAAGAATAAGAGCACTTTTAAACTTTTCTATAGTGAAGGGAAAACAGTAAAAAAGCTGTACGAAAACAGCTATGCGAAAGAGCTTGTTGAAATGGCTTGCATTGACAGCGACGCAATTCAGATCGCTTTGAGTTATGTTTTCAAAGAAGACATCGTTGAAAAACGATACTCGCCAAAGCGTGCAGAGCGAATTCTCACTTTGAATCAGAAGATTGCCGGATTGATCAAATCATTTGATACGACTCTCGGTCTCCTCCTTGAAACGGAGCTGTCGACAATAGAAAAGCCCTCTCCCGATGACAGGCAAGGGTATGAAAAGACTGCCGCGTTACAGCGAAAAAAATATGATGATTTCAACCGCGCTTTTCAGGATCTGAAGGTGTTAGTAAATATTTATGCCGATATGGAGTGTGCGCTTGAAGAAAAGCCCGGGCGTATTCTGAATATTGAGGAGGATATGATAAACTGCACCTTTGCGGAGAGTTATTTTATTGACAAGAAAAAGCGAACGGAAACGAACCCGGCTCTTACCAAGATGTATTATTTTGATTCTGCCGCGAATTATATCAGGTTTTTACTTTTTGTTATGGTCAGGGATAATCCGAATATATGTATCTGCCAAAACTGCGGAAGGCTGTTTGTTGCCAAAACGAAAAAACGAACG
>ONIJ01000077.1 GCA_900317875.1 uncultured Eubacteriales bacterium | reverse complement strand
GTCGTGTTCGTCGAATTCCTCACGCAAGGATATGTGATATTCACGATCCATTCCCTGAATCCTCACGTAGTATGCGCCTGCCTGCTGCCAGGGCTGCGTTGCTCTGATGACTTCAATTTTGTTCATAATTATCACTCCTTGTTTTATTGTTTGATTGAAGTATATCACACCGAACGGGACAAAAATATGACAAAGAGAAAAATTTTTACGGAAAAATTTTTTATCAGTGCGCGGACGGGTGATTTTCGTAGACAACCTGAGCCGCTTATGTTAAAATATAGGCGGAACACTGATTAACAAGGAGGTAAAAAATGAATAATTTCAGACTTCATCTGCCCACCGAGGTGTTGTTCGGCAGAGGCGTTGAGTCGCAGGTCGGCGAGACAGCCGCAAAGTACGGCAAGAGAGCCCTGCTCGTTTTCGGAAAGGGCAGCGTGGTGAGAAGCGGCCTGCTCGCGCGCGTGAGAGCGTCGCTCGAAGCGTCAGGCGTCGCCTGCGAGGAATTCGGCGGAGCGCAGCCGAATCCTACTCTCGCTCACGCCGAGGAGGGCGTTTTAAGAGCGGCAGCCTTCGGCGCGGATATGATCATCGCAGTCGGCGGAGGAAGCTCCATTGATACCGCCAAGGGAATCGCGCACGGCGCGGCGAATCCCGATGAAAAGCTGTGGGACATCTGGACAAAGCGCGTTCCGCTGAAAAAATCCCTGCCTGTCGGCGCAGTGCTGACTATGCCGGCGGCGGGCAGCGAGATGAGCGATTCCGCGGTGCTCACCAACTCCGCTATCGGCAAAAAGGCGGGGATCAACACCGAATTCAACCGCTGCCGCTTTGCCGTGATGAACCCGGAGTGGGGCGCCACTCTGCCGCCGTATCAGCTCGCGGCAGGCGTTGCCGACATTATGATGCACACGATGGAGCGCTATTTCATACCCGATATCAGGTGCGATCTGACCGATGAAATCGCCGAAGGTCTGCTGCGCACCGTTATCAAAAACGGCGCTGCAGCCGTTAAAAATCCCTCCGATTACGACGCGATGGCGGAGGTGTTTTGGGCTTCGAGCCTGTCGCATAACAACCTGACGGAATGCGGCAGGGGAAAGGATTTTTCGGTGCACAAGCTCGGACATCCGCTTTCCGCCCGGTTCGGAGTGACTCACGGAGCGTCGCTTTCAGCCGTTTGGGGCGCGTGGGCAGAGGAGCTCTATCGTGACTGCCTGCCGCGTTTCGCGCAGTTTGCGCGGCGCGTCTGGGGAGTTGAGGAAGCCTCTGACGAGGCCGCCGCCAAGGAGGGGATCGCGCGCACCGTCGCCTTCTTCAGATCCATCGGAATGCCTGTTTCGCTGAGTGAGCTGAACGCCGGCGTTTCCGAGTCCGACCTTGAGCAGCTCTCGCTCGACGCGACTCTCAACGACACCCTTCGCCTGACAAGGATCCGTCCTCTCGACGCCGAAGCTGTGAAGAAAATTTACCGGAGGGCATTGTCCTTCTAAGCAAAAAGCGCCTGTTTTGTCAGGCGCTTTTTTGAATATTATTATGTTGTTACGAATCAAAAAACTTCTGTCCGTCGTCTGTCACGAGCCGTTCGGCTCTGGGGTACTCAAAAATCGCGGGGTTGTCCGCGTTCGCCTCAAGATAATCGGCAAACTCCGCCGCGTACCATTTAGCCATTCCCAGATTATGCATAAGGTAGTGTCCGCAGTTCACGGGCGCTGCCCCGGGGACGGTTTCGGCTTCGCCTACAGACTTGAAGGCATTAAGCAGGAGGCCGTAAATTTCTCTCGGAGCGCGTTTGCCTTTAAGAATGAGGTAAAAGCCCGTCATACATCCCATCGGACCCCAGTAAATGACCTCGTCCTTCCACTCGGGATCGTTGCGCAGGAAGGTCGCAATGATGTGTTCGAGCGAATGCATAGCCGCAGCGTCGATAACGGGCTCGCGGTTCGGCCTTTTGAGTCTTACATCATAGGTAGTGACCGCTCCGCCGCCGACATTATCCTCGCGGCTGAGAAAAATTCCGGGGACAATGCGAGTGTGGTCAACGGAAAAGCTCTGAATCAAATCCATAAAATTTGCTCCTTTCAAACTGTCTGTTACCTGTTAAGTGTATCACAAACAGGCGCAAATGGCAATATCGCTCCGCCTTACTTGTTGTAAAACGCCTCGATTCCGGCGTTGATCGTGTTGAGGTCATAGAAGCCCGCGTAGCTCTTGTCGGCGCCCGGCAGAGCGGTGTCGGGCTTTGTGCCCGAGTCAACGTCTGTGCCGTCGGGATGAATGTTGTAGGATGAGCCCGAAATCGAGTACAGGCAGGCGTTCGGGAAGTAGTGAGCGGAAATTATGCAGGAGCCGCCGCCACTGGTTTCGCCGAGGATCGCGATGCCTCCGTCCTGTGCGGCGCAGGGCATACAGTTGGCGTTTGAATATGAGTACTGCGAGGTGATAACGGCAAAGCGGAAATCGTACGAAACGGCGTTGTCCTTCTCGTCAAAATTGCCGTCGAGGTTCTTGTCGACCAGAATGTTGGTTTTAAATTTGCTGTCCGACGCGGAGCTTTTGTAAAAGTGAGTGTCGCTGCCGAGCATCATTGCGAGCATATAATTGACAACGAAGTCCGAACCGCCTCCGTTTGTGCTCAAATCAATGACAAAGTTCTTCGCGTGGTTGGCGGCGGCATAGTCGAGCGCGTCCTTGAAGGGCTTTACAACGGGGATTTTGAACGAGTTGAAGTCGAAGAAATAGGTGTCGCCCGAGCGGTAGAGCGAGGTGCCGTTATCGGTAGCGACGCATTCAAACTTTGAGTACGCGTCGCGTTTTTCCGAGATCAGATTGTTTTTCAGAGCATTGTTGTTCGAATTTTTTTCGACCGCCTTGTGAATTGCAGCCAGCTCGGGATCGTCCTTGTCGAGCACCTCGTCGGCGATCGAAACGAGGTCGGCAACATCGTATTTCTCCATCGAGCGAAGCAGTCCGCGGTCCATCTGGGTGTGGCCGCCGTCGTAGAGATAATAGTTGAGCAGGCATACGCCCTGACAGTATTCTTTGTTGTCCTCCGATAAAAGCAGCTCGCGGATTTTCGGGGTGACGCTGTTGTAGGAGGACAGAGTTTCGTCAAAGCCCTTTTCGCGTATGCTGCTCGAGAGCGCCGACATCGAGGGCAGACCGTACATTGAGTCCATCGTCATACACAGCTCGTTGTAGGAAAATTGAGCCATTTCCTTGCTGCGCGTCTTTTCAAGATCCACCTTTCCGCCGCCCGTTTCAAGGACGTCGAAGGTGCTCTTGAAGGAGAACTCGCCGTTTTTGTAGCGGATAAGACAGCCGACGTCGGCGAACAAATCGCCGATCGTGCAATACGGAAGATAAACCCTGCCGTCGCACTCCGTGATGTCAATGTCATACTTGCCCAGGTCGACCGAAAACGGCTTGACTTCATCCTCTGTTGAAGTTCCTAAGGGATTGATATAATCCGCCTTTTCTTCGTCGGAAATTATCTTGTGGTTGGTCATAGCGAAAGACTCGATGCTTTCACACGAAACGGTGTCCTTTTCCGCGTCAAAGGTCAGCGTGAAGTCGCCGCTTTTAAATTTGAAAACTCCGTTTTCGCCCTTTTCAAAGCTCAGCTTTTCGGTGAAAATCTGATTGAGGAAATCCTCCGCGTCAATAAACGGAACTTCGGGCAAATTCTCGCGGAACAGGCAGTTAAACACAATGGGATCGCTGCTGTACACGGGATATGCCTTGACCTCCGATTTGGTGAACTCGGCTTTTTTTCCGACAGCGGACGATTCCTCTGCGGATGAAGATGATTTTTTGTCGTTTTTGGCGCAGGCGCAAGCGGCCGTGGCAAACATCACGAGCGCCATGGTAAGAGCAAACAGTTTTTTCAAGATAATTCCTCCTCGCGGCAGCTTTTTCCCGAAACGGGTTTCCGGTTCCATTGTACGCGATTAATGCGCAAAGTTCAAGCGGTTTTCCGAAATCCTGCGGTTTTTTCTTTGCGGCGGGCGCAAAGTGTTTTTTGAACGCATTGCAAATTTGCGTACTATATGTTACAATTGCAGTATCTAAAGGAAGGATCGGTGATTGCAATGTCCGTTTTTGACAAGTTATTTCATCAAAAGGACGAGTACGACAAGGAATCGCTGACAATGCTCGGCAGCTTTATCAAGCAGCTTGACCGCCGCAGCGGAAAAGGCGTCGCCCGCCGGCGGATATGATTAAACAGAGAACAAAGCGGAATTCAGCGAAAAAAAGCGCAAAAATAAAAGGGCTGTCGATCGACAACCCCTTTTGCGTTGTTTGTTCGTCGCTGAGATCAGCGGAAGGAATAGGCGTTGAATTCGGTTGATGTCATAACCGTGCCTGTTGTGTCGGCAACATAGTAGCTCTGGCACAGCTCGCCGTTATCCTTATAAACAAGAACGTTGTGCCATACGGAACCGTCGGGAATCTGGAGACTATTGATCCCGTCTTTTCGGAACGATGAACTCCACGGCTTCGGGAATGTTGGTTATTTCGACTGTTTTTGTGGGCTCGCAGCGCTCGCCGTCGAGCGTCCAGGCGGTTTCGTCCTCGGATTCAAACCGCACCTGCGAGGCGTGGAACATCTCAATTCCGTCCGCCGAGTAGTTTTTGGTGATCAGCGCGTGGAAAATGCGGCGCAGCATTGCGGGGTTCTCGGGCTTTTTGACCAGTATCACCTCGTGCCTGCCGTCCGAAAGGCTCACGTCGTCGGAGCTGTAGCGAAGAATACCGCCGAGCGTGGTGGCGTTGCTCACCGCGCCGAAAATATAGTTGCCGCTGCAAATCTCGCCCTGACCGCCGAACACCCTCATACGGTGAGGCTTCATTGAGGGCATCTCCTTGATGCTCTCCATCACATATGCGAGCCTGCCAAAGCGGTTTTTCATCTCCTGGGACGTTTTGAAGGAGCTGTCCGAAATCGCTCCGAAGGAGGTTACATAAACAAAGCCGCGGCCGTTCATTTTGCCGATGTCCAGCTTTTGTCCCGAGCCGTCAAGGGCGTCGCGCACCGCCTGGGAAAGATTGGTTGACAGCCCCAGCGACTTCGCGAAATCGTTTGTGGTTCCCGTGGGAAGATAGGCTATCGGCGGCCGCTCCGGCACGTTTATAAGTCCGTTGACTGTTTCGTTGAGGGTGCCGTCGCCTCCCGAGCATACAACAAGCTGATAGTTTCCGGCCGTTTCGCACGCAATGCGCTCGGCCTCGCGCGGCTCCTTGGTTTCGATTATGTCGCAGTCGTATCCGCGGAGCCTGAAAGCCCTCTGCAAAAACTCCGCGGTGTTTGTGCGCTTTTGTTTGCCCGCCTTGGGATTTATTATAATTAACGCTTTCATATTGCAGCCTCCGCTCTGCTCTGCGAAAAATACGCAGACGGCAAAAGATTTAATCTGGGATTAGTATACATCTTTTTTTGAAGTTGTCAAGAATAAAGCGGAGCAAAACCTTTTCTTTCGCTTGAATTATGAATAAAAATAATGATCGGCCAAAAAACTCGCCTTTGTTCTTCGTAAATCGGAGAGGGATTTTCGGAAAAATATCAATTTTTGACAATGCTATGGGCAATAATCGGATATTATTTTGCGGAGCTCGGTGATATAATTAAAATAAGCATATGATTCAGGCGAGAACCGTAACGGATATTACCTCGATAATGCCTCACTGGTTAATATTGCGGGAATAACTCCGACCGGCTTGTATTGTCGGAGTTATTTTCCGTAATACTCTGTTAATTTGACCGGAAAAGTGTTATAGTGTATATATATAACGATGTATGGAGCGCCGCAAATGAAGTTCAAGTATGAAATAGTTAAAATAAGCAGTATGTATCCCGCAAAGCTGTTTTTGCAGGACAAGCCCGGCAGAAGGTGCAACACAAGCCTGCACTGGCACTCGGCGCTTGAGTTCCTGTATATTATTGACGGCGCGCTGAATGTTCTGGACGAAGGAAAGGAAACTCAGCTCAAAAGCGGCGACGTTTATTTTGTGAATCACGACAGGTTCCACAGAACCACTTCGGACGCTCCCGAAGAAAACGTCAAATACCTTGTTGTGCTGTTGTCGTACGAAAAGCTGCGCACATACTATCCCAACATCGAAAAGCTCGAGTTCAGTCTGCAAAAATCTCCCGGAGCCGAGCGTGAAATCGCGGCTCTGCTCGGCGAAATAGCCGAGAATTACGAGCGAAGGCAGACGGGCTATGAAATGAAAATCAACTCGCTTCTGCACGAGATTTACTATCTTTTGATTTCAGCCTGTATCTGCGAGGAGGATAATCCCTGCAGTTCGATCAGCAACAAGGAGCTTGAGTACGTCAAGACGGCGATCGAATATATGGGCGCTCATTATCTTGAGGAGCTGACGCTCAAGAGCATTGCGGAGGCGATCGGATTGTCGGAGTCGTATTTTTCGCGCTGCTTCAAGAATATCACGCGAACCTCGGTTATGCAGTATCTTGCCAACCTCAGGCTCGAGGCCGCGCTGACCGAAATACTTTCCGAGAATAAATCCGTAACCGCCGCTGCGTTCGACAACGGCTTCACCAGCGTAAAATCACTGATCGAGGTCTGCAAAAAGACCTATGACTGCACTCCCGGGCAGTACAAATTCAAAAATAAGTAAGCAAGCGCCGGCTCGGTTTTGTCTGAGCCGGTCTTTTTTTGTTGCCGCTTTTCAAGAAAGTTGTGGACAAACACGCTGTTTTAAGGTATCATAAAGGCGTAGAAAAACAAAAGGTTTTATGTCGGGAGATTTCGCCGCAGAGCCGCGGGGAGCCGGGGAGGAAGGATTATGAAAAAAATAATAGCACGCGCCGCAGCGTCGGCAATGCTTTTGGCGTCCGCGGTCATTCTGTTTTCAGGTTGTTCCGCTCAGTCAGGGAGCAGCTCCGAAACAGCCTCCGCGATTTCGTCTTTGGCTTCTTCAAAAGCATCTTATACGCAGATTTCGCAGGATGAGGCGAAGAAAATGATGCAGAGGAACGACGGACACATCATCGTGGATGTGCGCCGTCAGGACGAATACGACGAAGGACACATCGAGGGCGCAATTCTTATTCCGAACGAATCGATCGAGGACGAGCGCCCGAAGGAGCTCGGCGACCTTGATCAGGTTATTCTGATCTATTGCCGCAGCGGACGCCGCAGCAAGGAGGCGGCTCAGAAGCTCGCGGATATGGGATACGGAAACATTTATGAATTTGGCGGAATCAATACCTGGACAGGTAAAATCGTCAGTTGATCGCTTTTGAAAAAAGGGGACGCAGCAATGGTTATTTATTTTTCGGGAACGGGCAACAGCCGTTTTGCCGCGCAGCGTATCGCCGCCGCGACAGGCGACGAGCTGTTTGACTGCTTTGATTATATTCGGGAGAAGAAGGGTGCCGATTTTACGCAGGCGTCGGTCTGCGTGTTCGTGGCTCCCGTATATGTTTCGGCGCCTCCTCTCGTTTTTACTGATTTTCTCAGCCGCAGCCGCTTTTCCGAGGGCTGCCCGGCTTATTTTGTGATGACCTGCGCCGGAGCAATGGGCGCGGCTCCCGTATACTGCAGAAAAATAGCTTCGGAAAAGAGGATGATTTATCTCGGAACGGCTCAGGTGAAAATGCCGCAGAATTATCTTCCCTATTTCAAAACGGGAACCGACGAGGAAAACGAGGCGAAAATCGAGGCGGCGCTTCCCGTTATTGACGCGATCGCCGACGCTGTAGGCAGCAGCCGTGAGCTGCCCGATCCCAAAACCAAAACGTGGGAACGCCTGTCTACACCGCTGGTGCTGAAGCCCTATTATAAGCTGTTCGTTTCCGCGAAAGCCTTCAAATCGACCGACGGGTGCATAGGCTGCGGAAAATGCGCGTCGGTCTGCCCGCTTGAAAACATTACAATGCGTGACAAAAAGCCTGTTTGGAAAGCCGACTGCACTCACTGTATGGCGTGCATCAACCTGTGTCCGAAGGATGCGATAGAATACGGCAAAAGGACAAGCGGAAAGCCGCGCTATCACGGGCCCGAAAGCGCAAAAAAGTCCGCGCCGTCCGAACGCTGCGAAATTCCTGGCAATAAGTAAAACGGAAAAATCGTTTTTTCGACAAACCGACAGCTTTCTTCTGCTTTGGGAGAAGGCTGTTTTATCTGCCTTAAGAATTAGTTTTCTCTTTGGGCAATTATACTAAATATCAAGCATAATGTTTGTATTGCAATCGAAAAACAAGTATGGTATTATATTAGCGACAAAAAATAATCAATCAAGCATACAATCAGGCAGATATAATGTTATGAACAAGTGATATATTGCGCCGGTATGTATTGCGATTACAATTTCCGTTTGCTTTCGGCAAAGCTCGGCGCGTTTCGGCGCAGTGCGCTTTGTAAAATTTCAATTATTGCAGAGGTAGAATGATGCACCGATTGTTCAAAGGAAAAAGACGAAGAAGCGTATCTTCGTTTCAGATTATTATTCTCAGCTTTTTTGTGCTCATAATGCTGGGTACGCTGCTGCTTATGCTGCCCATCTCGTCAAACGGGCGCGGTATGACCTCGTTTTCCGACGCGCTGTTCACCGCAACGTCAGCAACCTGCGTTACGGGGCTGATCGTGAAGGACACCGCCGCATACTGGTCGCTTTTCGGGCAGGGAGTCATCATTACGCTTATCCAGATCGGCGGAATGGGTGTTATCACCATCGGACTCGCCGTTATGCGCGCGTCGGGAATGAAGATAGGGCTGTGGAGCAGAAGCACGATGCAGGAGTCGATTTCCGCGCCTACCGTCGGCGGAATGGTGCGGCTCACGAGCTTTATTGTGAAAACCACGGTCATCATCGAGCTGATAGGCGCGGCGCTGCTTTTTCCGGTGTTCTGTCAGGATTTCGGCGTTGCGCAGGGACTTTGGTACTCCCTGTTCCACTCTGTTTCCGCGTTCTGCAACGCGGGCTTTGACCTTATGGGAACACGCGAGCAGTTTTCCTCGCTGACCTCCTACGGCGGCAACATCTATCTGAACTGCATTATTATGCTGCTGATCATCTCGGGCGGTATCGGATTCCTTGTTTGGGGCGACCTGAAAACCCATAAACACCGCCTCAAACACTATTCGCTGCAAACGAAAATAGTATTGTTCACCACGCTTTTGCTGATTGTATTGCCGGCGCTGTATTTCTTCCTGTGCGAATATAATAATATGAAGCTGTCCGACAGGATCATCAGTTCGTTCTTCCAGTCCGTGACGACCAGAACAGCGGGATTCAACACGCAGGATCTGACTCATATGAGCGAATCGGGCATTGCGATAATGGTGATCCTGATGCTGATCGGCGGATCGCCCGGCTCTACCGCGGGCGGTATGAAAACCGTCACCTTCGCCGTTTTGTTTATGGCGGCTATCACGGTGTTCGGCAGAAGAAGGGACGTTCAGGCGTTTAAAAGAAGAGTTGCCGACGATACCGTAAGAAACGCAGGAGCGATCCTGTTTATGTATATTGCTCTGACTATGATCAGCGGCACAATAATCAGCAGGCACGAGGGAATTCCGCTGCTCACCTGTCTTTTTGAAACAAGCTCTGCCATCGGAACAGTCGGGCTGACGCTCGGGATCACAACCAAGCTGACGCTGCTTTCAAAGGCGATACTGATGGTGCTGATGTTTTTCGGCAGAGTGGGAGGACTGACGATGATCTACGCCGCGCTGCCTTCGGCCGGCAGCAAGAACGCCCGTCTGCCTCTCGGAACAATATCGATCGGATAAAAAAGGAGAATAATAATGAAATCAGTTTTGGTTATCGGCGCGGGACAATTCGGAACCCATATCGCAAAGCGAATGGAGGAGCTGCGCTGTGAAGTAATGGCGGTGGACATCAGCGAGGACAGCATTAACGATATTATGCCCTATGTCACCAATGCAAAAATCGGCGACGGCACAAACGAGGAGTTCCTTCGCACCCTTGGGATTGACGATTACGACGTATGCTTTGTAACTCTCGGCAGACACTTCCAGAGCTCGCTCGAGACCACCTCGCTTTTAAGCGAGCTCGGAGCCAAAAAGGTTATCTCTCGCGCCACAAACGACGTACAGATGAAATTTTTGCTCAGGAACGGCGCCGACGAGGTTGTGTATCCCGAAAAGCAGACCGCGCTGCGCATAGCCACAAAATACGCCTCCGACAGTATTCTGGACTTTTTCCACCTTGAAAAGGAATACTATATCTATGAATTGAAGGTTCCCAAGTCGTGGCACGGAAAAAACCTTATGCAGATAGATGCGCGCAGAAGATTCAACATCAATATCCTGACGATAAAGCGCAGCGGCGAGGTGCTGATCCCCTCGGCTGACACGGTCATCCTGCCCGACGACATCGCTTTTGTGCTGGGCGAATCGGGCGCTGTTGAAAAAGCTCTGAACAAGAGATGAGCGCCTGCCTTCGGCAGCGACCGAAAAGCAATACCAAAAAACAAAGCTTCGGCAGTTCATAAACGCCGGGGCTTTTTCCGAGCTGAGATTTTGCTTTCGGCAGCGCCCGGCTGAATGAAGTAAAATATCAGGCGGTTTTTTTCGGAGCGTGCCGCCCGTTATTAATCGCATTTTATATTGACGGTCAATTATCCCGTTTATATTGACTTGCGCCCGACTTTATGTTAAACTCAAAGTATTG
>ONIJ01000045.1 GCA_900317875.1 uncultured Eubacteriales bacterium | reverse complement strand
TGGTGGAGATGAGGAGAATCGAACTCCTGTCCGAAAGATGTTTGCCGTGACTTTCTCCGAGCGCAGTCGCTATATTGATATTCCCTTGCCTGAGCGCCTAACGACAGGCTCACAGGTTCGGTAGCTTCTGAGTGATGACAGGGCGCGAAGCGAAGCCCTGTTCACCTTTACCTCTGGTCGACGCCTCGTACACAGCCGAGGTACTCTGTGCGGAGACGAGCTGCATTAAGCAGCTAAAGCAACTGTTTTTTTGTCAGTTATTTTAAGTTTGCGGATTTTATGGCGGTTACGCACCGCCGCTCGCTTATCAGGGTTCGCATCCCCCGTCGAAACCTTTACATCCCCATATATAATTCGCAACGCGCAAAGCGTAATATTACTCGGCAGTTGTTTTCTGCAAACGATAATTACGCCTTATTGAACGTGCATTGCGAATATTTATCTGTTTTGTTCCTTGAGCGCCCTTTCGATGTCGCGCTTTGCCGTGCGTTTTGCCATATCCTCGCGCTTATCGTAGAGCTTCTTGCCCTTGCAAAGACCGACCTGAAGCTTAACGCGGCTGTCCTTGAAATACAGGCTGATCGGAATCAGCGAGTAGCCCGTCTGCTTTACGATGCCGAAAAGGCGGTTGATTTCCTTTTTGTGCATAAGGAGCCTGCGCACGCGCATAGGGTCGCGGTTAAAGATATTTCCCTGCTCGTATGGCGAGATGTGCATTCCGTTGACGAAGATCTCGCCCTCGACAATGGAACACCAGCTGTCCTTAAGGTTCACTCTGCCCTGACGGATAGACTTTACCTCGGTGCCGAACAGCTCGATGCCCGCCTCATAGCTTTCCTCAATAAAATAATCGTGGTGCGCCTTTTTATTCTGCGCGATTGTTTTCAGTGAAGCCATCAGATTTCATTCCTGCCTTCCAGTGCCTTTGCCAGCGTATACTCGTCGGCGTACTCCAAATCGCCGCCCACGGGTATTCCGTAAGCCAGTCTTGTCACCTTTACTCCCATAGGCTTGAGCAGCTTTGAAATATAAAGCGCGGTTGCGTCGCCCTCAACTGTGGGATTTGTCGCCATTATCACCTCGCTGACTTCACTGTTTGAAAGCCTGGCGAGGAGCTGCTTGATTGTGAGATTGTCGGGACCGATGTCGTTGAGCGGAGAAATCGCGCCGTGGAGCACATGATAAACGCCCTTGAATTCGTGGGTGTTCTCAACCGCCGTCGCGTCGCGCGGAGTTTCAACCACACATATCACGCCGTGATCCCTCGCGGGGCTCTGACACACGGGACAGAGCTCCATATCGGTGAGGTTGCAGCAGCGCGAACAGTAGTGGATCTTCTCGTGCGCGTCGGTCACCGCCTTAGCCAGCGCCTCCGCTTCTGTTTTTGACAGATTAAGCACATAATATGCAAGCCGCTGAGCGGTTTTATGCCCGATTCCGGGCATACGCTCAAACTGGTCAACAAGGTTTTCAAGCGGCGCTACGTTATATCGCGCCATAATCAGAACATTCCCGGGATATTAAGACCGCCCGAGATGGAATCCATTCTCTCTTCCTTTTCCTTTGCGGCGGTTCTGAGAGCCTCGTTTGTAGCTGCCATAATGAGGTCGGAGAGCATTTCAACATCCTCGGGATCAACGACCTCGGGCTGGATCTCGACCTTCACGAGCTCCATTTTGCCCGTTACGGTAACCTTGACGGCTCCGCCGCCTGCGGCTGCCTCGTATTCTTTGGTTTCAAGCTCTGCGGAAGCGGCCTCCATATCGTCCTGGATCTTCTGCGCCTGACGCGCGAGCTGCTGAATGTTGTTGGCTCCGCCGCCACCGTATCCTTTAGGTAATCTTGCTTTCATTGTTTTTGTCTTCCTTTCTATTAATAATGATATTATTAACTTTCTTCAACCGCAATGCCGCTGTCGGCAAGCGCTGATTTGAACTTTTCCATCGGATCGATTGTTTTCTCCTGCCTTTCGGGCGGGCGATACGGACCGAGGTTGAATTTTTTACCCGAAATATCCTGAATTATCGCGCGGATCTCCTGACGGCGGTTGCTGTGCCTGAGCAAGTCAAACGCCATTTCATTTTTGCTGTCGATCAGCAGATAGCTTCCGCTCTCGTAAGCGGCGGAGCCTACGAACGCCGCCGAGATCGAGCGCGAAACGGATTTCAGGCTGTCGACGACCTCGACCCACTGCGGAAACGGCTTTGCGTTTCTGTAAAGCTCATCCGTGTTTTTCGCGGATCGCTGCTGCCTTGCGGAAGGCGCGGGAGCAGGAGCGTTCTCTGCCTGTCTCGGCGCTTCCCGAACCGGCTTCGCATCTTCCTGAACCGGCTTCGCATCCTCCTCAGCAGACTTTTGCGGCTCATCGATTTTGAGAGTGGAGTTTTCCTCCTCCGCCTCTTGCGGCTCGGACAGCTTTGCCTCCTGCTGCTGAGCCCGGATACCGCGCTTTACGGCGCGCTCAAGCGCCGTCAGCCTTGCGGAAATCGCCTCGTTCGTGCTGTCAAGCTCGGGAGCCGAGAGCTTTACCAGAGCCATTTCGAACTCGGTGCGGTCGCCCGTGCCGTGACCCATACGCTGATACGCGCGCGAGAGGACATCCATATAATAAACTATGTCGGCAAGCGAAAGATAGTCGCTCTGAGTCTGAGCCTGCTCAAACTCCTCGTCCGTCATCACGAGAATGTTTCTGGGGCTGCGCACCGACTTAATGAGCATCAGCGCGCGAAAATGAGCGATCAGCTCGTCGCAGAGCCTCGCCATATCCTTTGACTCGCCGTAGAGGCGGTCGACAACGTCCATCGCCCTGGCGGTGTTTTTATTGATAACACAGGCGGACAGCTCATACAAATACTTTGAGTCTGCCAAACCGGCCGCCTGCCTTACGACCTTTTCGTCGACCTTGTCGCTTATTGCAACACAGCGGTCGAGCAGCGAAAGCGCGTCGCGCAATGCGCCGTCGGCAACGCCGGCAATGAGCATTGAGGCGGCTTCGGTGATTTCGATATTTTCCTGATTTGCGACATAAAACACCCTGTCGGCGATCGCCTCGGGCGGGATTCTGTGAAAATCAAAGCGCTGGCAGCGCGAAAGGATCGTCTGCGGCAGCTTGTGGACCTCGGTTGTAGCGAGGATGAAAATAACGTGCTCGGGCGGCTCCTCGAGAGTTTTGAGTAGGGCGTTGAACGCCTCCGTTGTGAGCATATGTACCTCGTCGACGATGTAGACGCGGTAGCGCGCGCGGTTCGGTTTGAACTGAACCTCGTCGATGATGTCGCGTATGTGTTCGATTTTGCGGTTTGATGCGGCGTCCATTTCTACGATGTCGAGAATGCTGCCGTTCTCGACGCCCTTGCAGATTTCGCACTCGCCGCAGGGGTTTCCGTTATGAGGATCAAGGCAGTTTGCCGCCTTTGCGAGGATTTTCGCACAGGTGGTTTTGCCCGTTCCGCGCGAACCGGTAAAAAGATAAGCGTGGTTGAGCCTGTTTTCAATGATTTCGTTTTTCAGGGTTGTGGTGATGTGCTCCTGACCTGACACGTCGTCAAAGGTCTTTGGACGCCATTTTCTGTACAAAACCTGATACAAGACTTTCACCTCCGCCGTGGTAATATAAAATGCAAGCCGTCAGCCGCGGGCGGCAATCGCACAAATAAGTGAACGACAGACTTACTGTATCGCATCGGAAAAACTGCTTAATGCTGCTCGGTTCCCCGCCTGACATGGTTCGCAGGCC
>ONIJ01000032.1 GCA_900317875.1 uncultured Eubacteriales bacterium | reverse complement strand
CTATCATGCTGCTGGTTTTTCCACCGGATACGTAGTTATTCACGGAATATTTATCACTCGCCGAAGCGAATAAAGATATTGAAGCCACAAAGCTGGCGATAATACCCGCAGCACACACCACACCTGCCATAACATTAAGCTTTTCTGATACTCTTTTTTGCTGCGTTTTTCATTTCTCCTTTTGAATGTATTGTATAAATATCTGTATTCTTATTATTCGGTTTGTTCTCGCTTTTTCCGCGAACACAACATTGCTGTAATAAGAAGGATCAAAAATGTCGTGAAAAAAATAACGGCAAAATAAATACTTAATACAAAGTATTCTTTTTTAGGTAATGAAGATTTTTACCGGGAGTTGGATTACATTAGCGGAGATTTAAAAATCAAATACATAGATCCCTATGCAAGAGAAGAAGTGTATCATTTTAGTAATACCGTACGTGATGATACTTGGTATTCGGATGAAAATGGCGCAAGATTTGGAAGATTGAAGTTAACTTACGATTCTATTGATTCCAATTATATACTTGATTAACTATATGAAACACGGACAATCCAAAAAAGATTGTCCGTGATTTATTCTGCAATCCAAAAAGTGATAACGGGGTGGGTCGCGAGCGTTAAGAAAACTCCACAATGTGGCTGCACCATTTTTCTGCGGCAGCCATTTTTTGAGCAGCTTCCGTCATGATTTCCCTTGTCCTCAGCTCTGTCATGCGTTTGATATTTATCCGCGGTGGATAACCTGTATCAATCCTCGGCACTCGTTCAGCAACGCTCTGAGCGCCGCCGAGGTTTCGTTTTGAGCGGCGTTGGCTGAGCGGATAACCTCGATTTTTTCATCAAGCTCCGAAATCGTACCTCCCAGCGCGTTGTTGAGCTGTTCCTCGGCAAAAACCCTGCCGAAGTCCACAAGCTCGCCCGCAAAGCCGTAAAACTCGGCGCGAACGCTCTGACGGAATTTTTTCAGCTCCCTGCGCTGCGCTTCGGCGTCGTAATCATCCTTGATCTGCAGTCCGATATCAAGAACGACCCCGAGCACATCCATTACCTTTCCCGCTCTCGCAAGACCGCGCGCGATTTTTTCCGCCTGCCACGGCTTAAATTTCACATTAAAGGCGTTGCCGATGTCGAGCACAGCCTTATGCACGTTTCCGCCCGAATAACAGGCGAGCTTGATGCCCGCGTTTTCGGGATTGACCGCGTTCTGCACAAGGATATCACCGACGCCCTTCATAAATCCGCCCGCGTTGACGAGCAGGTTTCTGATGTTCTCGGGGAGCGTTCCGATATTGTTTTCGAGCCTTGATTTGAGCTGCATGGTAAAAGCCGAATTGTCCGCCTCAGTGATGTCCTGCTCAACGTCCGAGAGACCCTTCCGGAGGATCTCCTGCGCCTGCTGCTGACAATCCGTCGCGGCGGTATTCGCCTCCTCGATTTTTTGTGAGAGCTTGGTTTCGATTTCCTCGGCTTTTTCGCCGCTGTTCACAAGCTCTGCGGCGTCAAGTCCCGCCTCGCGGATCTTGTTTGAGGTATTCGAAAACAGACTGCGGATATCACGGCGCAGACGGTTGCGCGCGTCAGAGAGCATATAGCGCTGCTGAACAAAGTTTTCCTCGAGTGCGTTCATATCCTTGTTCTCTGATTTGAGCTCGAGCGCGGCGATCGCGCGCTGCAAGACGTCCTCTATCTGATAAAGCTCGGTCGTCAGACGCGAGACGTAGCCTTTTTCTGCGATAAAGCGGTTGATGGTGTCGGCGAATTCCGCACAGCCGCTGCGCCTGATCAGCCTTTCGGCGCGTTCGGGAGAAGCTGCCATTCTGACTGCTCCGTCGAGGTAGGACTTCGCGTCGAGAAAACACAGGTGAAGCTCTTCGGGGGTGTATGGAGCGATTACCTTGGCGATATCTCCGCGTATGATCTCCTGCTGGTGAGGTGTATTGCCCTCCGCCGTCATCTGCATTTTATTGACGACAAGTATCATCTCGTTTGCCTTGTCGTTATCTATCGCGAGCTTTCTGAAATGTGAGGCGATGTTCGCGTCGAACATCTGGCTTGTAACGACAAATATCAGTACATCAGCCGCGGCGATCGCGCGGTAAGAAATCTCGTCGTGATCGGGCCGCTGCTCGGTATGGAT
>ONIJ01000001.1 GCA_900317875.1 uncultured Eubacteriales bacterium | reverse complement strand
TTTTTATACGGTCTGCCCACGCGGACAGGCCAGGTGGTGAACATCTTCACTTCGACGCTGCCGCTTCCGGTTTTGACCGACGCAACAGCCTCGTCGATTGTGAACTCGCCTTCGGAAATTATTTCAACGGTGCCCTCGACCTTGTTGGGGACCATAATTTTGTGGAGCACGGCGGCGGTTTCCTGAACGGTGCCCAGAACGTCGCCCGCCTTCACCTTGTCGCCGGCCTTGGCGGCGGGAGTGAACTTCCACTTCTTTCCGTGGTCGAGCGAAGGAACGTCGATACCGCGCTTGAGGTTCGTGCCCGCGACCTTCATAATTTCGTCGAGAGGACGCTGGATGCCGTCGTAGATCGCGCCGATGAGTCCGGGGCCGAGCTCGACCGACAGCGGAGCGCCCGTGCTTTCAACGGTTTCCCCGGGGCCGAGTCCGGAGGTTTCCTCATATACCTGAATAGACGCGCGGTCGCCGTGCATCTCGATGATTTCGCCGATAAGACGCTGGGAGCTTACGCGCACAACGTCAAACATATTAGCGTCGCGCATACCCTCGGCGATGACCAGAGGACCCGCGACCTTAGTAATAATTCCTGTTTTCAAATGATACACCTCAATCGTTGAAGATTATGTCGGAGCCGACCGCTTTTTCCACAAAGGAGGACAGCCGCTTTACGCCCGTGCCCTTGTTGCCGACAACCCCGGGGATGGGGATGATGGCGGGAGTGAGCCGCTCCTCATAGCGTGCGCGCACCTTGTCGCTTGCGAGATAAACGCTCTCGGTAAGGTAGATCACGGCGTAGCGGTCGCTGTCCGCCACGCGCCGCAGCAGCGCGCCCGCCTCGGCTGCGTCGTCACAGGGAAAAATGTCCAGTCCGACGGCGGAAAAGCCCTTAATGCTCTCCGCGTCGCCGAGGACGGCGATATTTTTAGCCATAAATCTCACGCAGCCTTTCCCTTATGATGTCTTGGTCAGTTTTTGTCTTTATTCCGCTGTACAGAATGTGCAGCGTCTTTTTCTCCGCCTCGGTGCCGAGATAGTAGCCGAGCAGCGGCTCCGCGCCTTCGCTTGCGCGCTTGCAGCTCTCCTTTGCGAGAGTGATGAGCCTGTCGTCGACAAATCTCTCGAACGCGGCGGGGGATTCTTTATACGCCTCCACAGCCGATCTGCAGCCGTAGGAGCCGATTTTTGCCAGCGCGTCGGTCAGCGCATCGCTGCCCTTGACGGCGGCGGTTATGATCTTGTCCCTGTCAAAGCCCTCTGTCTCGCACAGCGCGGATTCAAGATAGTTCTTGTCCGCTCCGGTGCGCGCGGCTCTTACGGCGATTTTTACATTGTTGTAGAAAACCGAGGTCGAAATATACTCCCTGAGGAACGCCGACTTGATTTTCTGCGCTTCCGCGAGCATTTCTTCCATTACCGCCTTGTCAAGCACCGCGTCGGATGCCTTTGCGTCGCCCGAGTGAGCCAAAAGCTCATACGCTTTTTCGGCGGGCTTCTGCATCCATTCGGGCAGAGCGCGCATATCACGGTGCTCAACCGCGTGGATCATCGCCTTGTGCTCAACCGTTGAGGGTGAGATGAGCAGATTTTTGTAGTAGTCGCGTGCCGACATCGTGCCCTTCAGCACGACCTTGAAGTTGTGAACGTCGTTCAGGATGAGAAATGGATCGAAAATCGAAAAGTCGGGAGCAATGCTTTTAAGATAAGCCCAGGTTTTTTCCGTGTGCTCCTCGGAAAGCCCGTCAAAGGTGTCCGAGGTGCCGTAGCCCTTGTCCCTGAGAAGCTGGCACAGCTCGTCGACGTTCCTGCAGCACAGAAGCTGCTCGATGTCGGTTTTGCCGAAAAGCGAGTTCTCCTTTGCGCGGACGGAGCCTATGGAAAATTCATATGATAAAGCCATAAGTCCCCCTTACTGCGCGAAAAGCTCTTTGTTGATCAGATCTTCGATCTCGTCGCGCCTGGAGCTTATGATCGCGGAAAACTCCATATTTTCCTCGATGTCGCCGCTTTTGAGGATGAAGCCGCCGCTGATGTCAACGGGCTCGGCACCGACAGTGGCGTCAAGTCCGGCCGCGGCAAGCCGCTTTTCAAAGTTGTCGGGCCTGCGCCCGAGGTCCTTTTGATTGAGGAGCACCACTCCGCTCTTGCCCCTGAGCTGGGAAGCAAGGCGGTAGAGCGCCTCGAAATATTCGCAGTCGTCAAGACCGAGGAGGTATTCCTCGAGTCCGGCGACGGTTTTGTCGATTTCGTTTCTGCGCCGTTTAAGCAGCGCGTTGCGCTTTTCAAGCTGTGCGCGGCTCTGCGCCGAAGCCTCAAGACGCGCGCGCTTCTGCCTTGCCTTTTCGGCGATCTCGGCGGCGTTTTTGTCCGCCTGATGCTGCGCCTCGGCAATGATCTTGCCGCGCTCCTCGCGGGCGCGCGCCTCAATAGCCATAACGCTTTCGTCGCAGTCTGATTTAATGCGGCTCAGAATTCTGTCGCTGCCGTTCATTCAGACACCGTCCTTTCGTGAATTTTTTGGAAAATCAGGCGTTGATGTTGGGAACCTGAATGACGATGAGGAGGGATACGATAAACGCGAGCAGAGCGTAGATCTCAACGAGCGTTACGGAAACCATACCCTTTGAGAAATTCTTTTCATCCTTTGCGGTCATCGCGATACCCGAAACGGCAGCCTTTCCCTGTGCGATACCCGAGAAAAGTCCGCCGAAGCCGATTGCGAGCGAAGCGCCTGCGTAGGCAAGTCCCTGAGCCAAGGTGATGTCGGGAGCGCCGCCGAGAACGCCGCTGCTGACGAGAATGAGGAAGCCGACGATGAAGCCGTAAAGTCCCTGGGTGCCGGGGAGAAGGGTGAGAACCAGCATTTTACCGAACATCGAGGAGTCCTCCGAGAGAACGCCCATAGCGGTCTGAGCCGCCGAGCCGACGCCCTTTGCCGAGCCGATACCTGCCAGAACAGTTGCGATAGCCGCGCCTAAGATAGTTAAAAAGAGTGCGTAAGTCATAATTATTTATCCTCCTGAATTTTGATATATTTACTGTTTAATGAGAAAGGCTCAAATTCTTTTC
>ONIJ01000008.1 GCA_900317875.1 uncultured Eubacteriales bacterium | reverse complement strand
GCGGCGACAATCAGCAGGGCAATCCTCCGCAGATGCCAAGCGGCGACAGTCAGCAGGGCAATCCTCCGCAGATGCCAAGCGGCGACAGTCAGCAGGGCAATTTCCCTCAAATGCCCGGCGGCGACAGTCAGCAGGGCAATTTCCCTCAAATGCCAAGCGGCGACAGTCAGGAGGGCAATTTCCCTCAAATGCCTGACGGCGGCAAAGGCGGTATGGGAGGTCCCGGAGGCTTCGGCGGCGACGCAAAGGGAGCTGACCTGGTATACAGCGACGACAGCAAGGACAGCTACTCCGACATTTTTGACAACGAAGAAAACGATGTGAGCGAGGAGGACGAGCAGGAGCTTATCGCGGCAATCAAGGCGCTCAGCGACGGCAAGGATATTGACGAGCACTGGGATATGGATCAGGTTATCCGCTACTTTGTCGCCCACAACTTCGTGCTCAACTACGACAGCTACACGGGCAATATGCTTCACAACTACTATCTGTATGAGTCGGACGGCAAGGTGACCGTTTTCCCGTGGGACTACAATCTCGCTTTCGGCGGTTTCCAGGGCGGCGGCGACTCGACAACCGCGATCAACACCGCGATAGACTCTCCGCTTTCGGGAGCCGACGAGGATTCAAGACCGCTTTGGAAGGTCATTGTAAGCAACGAAAGCTATTTGAAGCTGTATCATCAGTATTACAGCGAGCTAATGAGCAGCTTCTTTGACAGCGGCGACTGTGAAAAGGAAATTGAGCGCGTGTACGAGATGATACGCCCGTATGTCAAGGACGATCCTTCGGCTTTCTACAAGGTCGAAGAATTTGACGAGGCGGTGAGCACGCTCAAGCAGTTCTGCACGCTGCGCGCGCAGAGCATAAATAAGCAGCTAAACGGTGAGCTCGGCTCCGCAGCCTCCGAGCAGAAAAAGGAAGATATGGTGGACGCCTCCGCGATCACGCTCAGCAAGATGGGCCAGCAGGGCGGCCGCGACGACGGAGGCTTCAAAGGCTTCGGCAGGAAGGACAGAACGGGCAATGCCTCGGGAAATAATTCTTCGGAGCCGACAACAGATAGCGCTCAGCCCTCATCGGCAGAGCCTTCGGCGGAAGCTTCACAGAAAAAACAGTAAAACATTCGGTCATAAACAAAAAAATCAAGGGACGCGCCCAAAGGTGCGTCCCTAAGTTTATTGCAGTTTTTCAAGTGTTTCCATCATCATCGGTATATCATACGGCTTGGCGAGATGGCCGTTCATTCCCGCTTCGAGAGCAATTTTTCTGTCCTCCTCAAAGGCGTTTGCGGTTACTGCGATGATCGGAACATTCGCCTTTTCAGCGTCCTCCATAGCGCGGATCTTCTTTGCCGCCTCGTAACCGTCCATCCGCGGCATCTGAATATCCATAAGCACCGCGTAATAGGTGTTCGCGGGATTATTTTCAACCGCTTCGACAGCCTGCACTCCGTCCTCGGCAATATCGATCTCAAAGCCGACTTCCTCGAGAATTGAGATCGCGATAAGGCGGTTCATCTCGTTGTCCTCTGCCAAAAGGATTTTTTTGCCTGTGAAATCGTAGGCCTTTTCATCCTGCTCTTCCTCGGACTGGCTGACCATAAACGGTTTTGAGAGCGCGTTGCGCAGCTCGGACATAAACAGCGGCTTCGAGCAGAAGCCCGTAACGCCCGCGGCGCGCGCCTCAGCCTCGATCTCGGTCCAGTCGTAGGCGGTGAGAATGATTATCGGCACATCGTCGCCGATCACCTTTCTTATCCTGCGCACGGTTTCGATTCCGTTGAGGTCAGGCATTAAAAAGTCGATTATAAAGGCGCTGAAGTGATCGCCCTGTTCATACGCCTCTTTAGCGCGGACAACAGCCTCCTTGCCGTAGTTTGTCCAGTCGGGCCTCATTCCGATCCCGCGCAGCATTGAGCAGATCGACAGGCAGGTGTCGGTGTCGTCGTCGGCGACGAGAGTGCGCAGCCCCTCAAGCTCGGGAAGCTGCTTATACTCCACGGCGTTTTCGCTGACGCGGAAGGGAAGATTGACGGTGAATTCGCTTCCTTTGCCCTCGCTTGACTTGACCGTTATTGTGCCGCCCATAAGATCGACGATATTCTTTGTTATCGCCATTCCGAGTCCCGTGCCCTGGATCCCGCTTACGGTGGTGTTCTGCTCACGGGTAAAGGCGTCGAAAATTGTCTTTTGGAACTCCTCGCTCATTCCGATTCCCGTGTCCCGGATACGGAACTCAAAATTCGTCATTCCCGGGGTGGACAGCCGTTTTTCAATTACGCGGAAGCTGATCGTTCCGTGCGGCGGAGTGAACTTTACGGCGTTTGTGAGGATGTTGAGAAGCACCTGATTCAGCCTGAGCTTGTCGGTGATTATGTTCTCGTTTACAACGTCCTTTGTATCGATGAAAATATCGAGATTCTTTGACCTTACGGACGACTGGATTATCGTCCACAGGTCGTGAATAATATCGGGCAGGTGAACGTCAGCCAAATCGATTTTCATCTTGCCGCTCTCGATCCGGCTCATATCGAGAACGTCGTTAATAAGCGAAAGCAGATGACGGCTCGAAATAGAGATCTTTTTCAGGTAGTCCTGAACCTGCTCCTTGTTGTCTAAGTGCGCCGCGGCCATCGCCGTAAAGCCGACAATCGCGTTCATCGGCGTTCGGATGTCATGCGACATATTGTTGAGGAAATTTGTTTTTGCGTGGTTTGCCTGCTCGGCGGTGGTAAGCGCCTCGGCGAGCGCCTCTTTGCTGTTTGCGAGCTCCTCGTTTTTCTTTTCGAGCTCGATCTGAGCGCTTTCTCTCTCTTTGAGCTGCTTTTTCCTGCGGCGGATACTTCTTATCAGGAAGAAGATTATCACTGCGGCGACCGCGAGGATTATTACTACAAACAGAACGATGTTGTCGAGGAACACGTCCGCGAAGGTGTAGGTGTAGAGCCCGTCGGTGTAGCGGTAGGCGAGGTTGTGAGCATACGCCTTTCCGAGAATGCTCACTCCCCTGTTGAACAGCCTGAGCAAACCCTCGTTGCCGATTTTAATGCCGAAGCTGCGCTCCTCATTGATATTGAGCTGGCGCATCGAAAGTCCGCGGAACTCCCTGTTTTTCAGCATATCGTTCGAGCG
>ONIJ01000012.1 GCA_900317875.1 uncultured Eubacteriales bacterium | reverse complement strand
CCTTGTCATCTTATATCCCGGCCAGTCATGCGTAAATACACTGCCGGGAGTATCGGCGCCCGTCCACCAGTAGATACCGGCGCAATTTTCATTCTGACGCCAGTAATCGCTCTGCCAGCATCCGGGCATGGCAAAATTGTAGGTTTTAGCTTTCACGCCTGAGCCCGGCGTGTATGTATCGTCTGCGTTTTTTATTGCGGAAGCGTTTGTCATGCCGACCGTTGTCACGGTAGTCGCCATGACTGCCGCCATTGCCGCAGCGGTAAGTCGTTTGGTGAATTTTTTCATAAGAACATCCTCCTCTGTGAGTTTATGGTTATATTATATCACAGACTCCGGATTATTTCTTTACAAAGATTAACTGCATGATTTATATATATTGCACAAACGATAGTTATTATCCGTTGTATCAATACATTTTTGTGAACATCTGACTAAAAGCGCGCAAATGAACCAAACCGCTGTCAATAGATATTCTATAGATGTGAGCTGCCGAAATAACAACCGGTTCGATTTCAGCCTAAGTGATCGATCAGCTCCGCGATGTACTTCTGAATTTGGGTTGCGTCGTTGATATTTACCTCGCCGTCGCCGTTTGTGTCCGCCGGATCGAGCTGTGCGTCGGTAAACGTATCAAGCTCCGCAATGTGCTTTTGGATCGCGGTGACATCTGCCACAGAGATGATTCCGTCAAAGTTGACGTCACCGATCTGAGCATCGTCCGTCGAAACAAAAGCGAAGCCGTTTTCGTCCGCATAGGACTCCGCTGCGGAACCCTTTTGGCCGTAGATGGTCATTCCGTCCAGCTTTTCGTTCCATCTTTCGCTGCTCTGAAAATAGCCGATTGCTGTTTCGCCGATCGTCCTTATGCTTTCCGGAACGGTTATCTTATTCATAGCGGTGCATCCGTAAAACGCGGAGGGACCGATCGATTCAACTCCATCGGGTATCGTAACGTTTTTAAGGCTTTTGCAGCCGTAAAACGTGCGGGAGGGAATCTCTTTGACGCCTTCGAGAAACGCCGCGTATTTCAAGCCTGTGCAGTCGACAAAGGCGGCGCTTCCCATGGAGCTCACCTTGCCGGGTACAGTGATCCGTTCAAGCTTTGTGCAGTAACAAAAGGCGTTTTCTCCCATCGACGTAACACTTTGAGGCAGGTCGATTTTGGTAATATTCGTAAACGCGAAGGCATAATCTCTGATCTCAACAACGCTGTCGGCAACAATGATCTCGTCATTGAAGCAGCAATAGAACGCGTGGCTTCCGATCACGGTGACACCCTGCTCAATGACGATCTTTCTTACGTCCTCGCTCGCCCACGGAGCGGGTTCGTCCCAGTCATAATCAGCCATGGCACCGTTTCCGCTGACGGTAAGCACGCCGTTATCGAGAGTCCATGTGCAGTCGCCCGTGACTTGCTCTTCTTCAAACGCATCAACGACATCCCGATCGCCAACGCTCTCCGCGGCAAAAACGTCAGCCGACACAGCGGAAGCGGTTCCGAGCGACATAACAAGCGCCGAAAGAAGCGCCGATGCTTTCCGAAATCCTTTTCTCACAGAAGTACCTCCTAACAAGCAATAGATAAACACTTAGATATGTTTATAAAATAATAATATAGAACTGCGCTTTGGGCAATACACTTTTTGAGCAGATGCAGGACTGAGGGTTTGGAAGTATATGTTCTCCCCGCCTGCTGCGGCGTGCTCACAGTCACACATCCATCAGCTCTCTCCCTAATCCGCTTGACCAAAACAATGAGCCGTTCTATTCGGCTTAGATCCATTCCGCCTTTGTCGGTACCGGTCAATTCATCAGTTCAACAACCAAATCGGAGGAATCCTCCTCAAGCGAGTTATTCTTGTCGTAGTGAAGGTGGCTTCCGGGCGTCTCCTCGGAAAGAGCAATCAACTGCCTTGCCAGCGACAGCATTCCCTCTTTGTTCGCCGACAAAACGACTGTGTTATCCGAAACACCAACGCGAATAGAGAATCCTTCTTCCCATTCCAGCGTCATAATTCCCTCCTAATCTTTTTCGTAAAATACGATGGTCATTTTGTCGTTAATGACCTCCGTTTTGCCTGTCTGATGATAGCCGAGTTTTTCGTACAGATAGCAGTTCCCGCGCTCCTGTAAAATCGTATCGAGCTGCCAGTGCTTTTCGCCGTGAAGCCGCTCGGCTTCCCTGATTGCCTTCTGTGCATAGCCCATACCACGGTGTCCGGGCATAATAAAAATCGGAGAAATCCGCTTGCGCGTTTTATCATCTTTGCAGTCGATCACGCGT
>ONIJ01000132.1 GCA_900317875.1 uncultured Eubacteriales bacterium | reverse complement strand
CCGATACCACTTGTTATTATTGACGGTTTGTGGCAAAATATATTGAGACAGATAATCGGGAGGAATAGTTATGAAAAAAGTTGAAATTTTTACTGACGGCGCCTGCAGCGGCAACCCCGGTCCCGGCGGCTGGGGCGCTATTCTGAGATACAACGGAGTTGAAAAGGAGCTTTCGGGCGGCGAGTCGAACACCACGAACAACAGAATGGAGCTTTCGGCGGTGATTTTCGCACTTGAAGCGCTAAAGGAGCCGTGCGAGGTCGAGCTTTACAGCGACTCTCAGTACGTTTGCAACGCCCTTACCCTCGGCTGGGCTAAAAAATGGCGGGCTCAGGGCTGGATGCGCAACAAAAAAGAACCCGCGCTGAATCCCGAGCTTTGGGAAAAGCTGCTCATCCAGTACGAGCGCCACACCGTTCATGTGAACTGGGTAAAAGGTCACGCAGGACATCCCGAAAACGAACGCTGCGACAGACTTGCCGTGGCACAGTCACAGAAATACGCGAAAAAATAACGATTAAATTAACAATTGCAAAGAATATGGGCTCTGCTCAAATTCTCGGTTTCGAGTTTTGAGTAAAGCCCATTTTATTATGTCAGTATTATAACCGCGTATTCTTATTAGAGTAAATCGCATCGGATCACGATTTCAAGCTCCGTTATCACGGCGTATTCGACATACCGCTTTCTGAAAGGCGCACTGAAAAAATCAAGTTCCCTTTTCGGTAAGGAGTTTGTTCAGCTCTTCGAGGAAGGTGTTTATATCCTTGAACTGGCGGTAAACCGAAGCGAATCGGACGTAGGACACCTCGTCCACCTTTTTGATTTCCTCCATTGCGAGCTCTCCGATTTGCGCTGTGGTTATCTCACGCTCAAGGGCGCTCTGGATTTTTGTTTCGATAGTGTTTACCATTGACTCGATCTGCTGGATCGAAACAGGACGCTTTTCGCAAGCGCGCAAAATGCCCGCTGTCAGCTTGTTGCGGTCGAACACCTCGCGCGATTTGTCGCGCTTTACAACAATAATGGGAACCGTCTCAATGATTTCGTGAGTGGTAAACCTTTTTCCGCATTTCAGGCATTCTCTGCGGCGGCGGATTCTTTCTCCGTCGTCAGCGGAACGGGAGTCGATTACCTTGCTTTCCTCATAGCTGCAATAGGGACATTTCATTGTTCTTCACCTCGATTATTCTATAAAATAATTATATCATAGAATTAAAAATAAAACAATACCAATTTATTTACAATGTTGTTATACTAATTGCTGCTAAAGCAGATCAACGAATAAAAATCCCCTGACACACATAGACTTTCCTGAAAGATTGTTACCTACGGAGGTCATAAAATGTCAGAATATCTACCCGAAGGAAAGCTTATCGACACAAGGGAAAATCAGGCAATTTTACACAGTGAACGCCTGCTGAGGGAAGCTATGGAAAAGAGAACTATTCTGGAGGCGCGCGCAAAACTTTGCGACAGCTCTCACAATCTCTGCGTAGAGCTCGGCTCGGTTCGCGGAGTCATTCCGCGCGAGGAAGGCGCTCTCGGAATCAAGGACGGAAGCGTGCGCGACATCGCTGTAATCTCGCGGGTGAACCGTCCCGTGTGCTTTACGGTTTCGCGGCTTGAATATGATTCGGACGGAACTCCGCTGGCGCTTCTCTCCCGCGCGGACGCCCAGCAAAGATGTAAAGACAACTATATTTCGCGCCTTGAATGCGGAGACGTGGTCGCTGCGAGGATCACTCACCTCGAAAACTTCGGCGCCTTTGCCGACATTGGCTGCGGAATAGCTGCGCTGCTGCCGATTGATTCTATTTCCGTTTCACGGATCGAGCACCCGAAGGAGCGCTTCAACGTGGGAATGGACATCAAGGCGATAATCAAATCGATCGAAAACGGCAGGATCAGCCTAAGCCACAAAGAGCTTTTGGGTACCTGGGAGGAAAATGCCGAAAGATTTGCCGCGGGAGAAACGGTTGCGGGAATTGTGCGCAGCGTTGAAAATTACGGCGCTTTTGTGGAGCTCACTCCGAATCTGGCAGGACTTGCGGAAAACCGTGACGGCGTCCGCGCCGGACAGCAGGCAAGCGTATATATCAAGAGCATTATCCCCGAAAAAATGAAAATCAAGCTGATCATCATCGACACCTTCGACTACAGGTACCATCCGACGCAGCCCGAGTATTTCTTTGACGGCGACCGCCTTGACCGCTTTCTCTACTCTCCCGAGGGCTGCGGAAAGGTTGTTGAAACCGTGTTCAAAAAGAGCAAAGGTCAATAAACGGGACAGTGATTCATTGACACAAAATCCTCCTTATGGTATCATACTATCAAAGGAGTGAGCTTATGGATATACTTATCATTGCCGTTTGCGCCGTGACCTGTCTGCTGTCGCTCATAACGCTGATTATTGTTCTAAAGAAGAATAATAACGAGGACAGCAGCGAAGAAATAGTTTCCGCCGTTAGGCGTGAAATCTCCTCTCAGCAGAGTGTTCTGCGGCAGGAGCTGACCTCACAGACTCAAACGAGCGTTAAAAATATGGGTGATATGCTGCTTGAAAACCAGCGCAGCTTTTCGCATACTCAGTACAACCAGATGAACGGACTCGAGGAGAGAATGAAAAACTTCTCTATGCAGAATGAGCAAAAGCTGGAAAACATACGTCAGACGGTCGACAAACAGCTTTCAGAGAACCGCGAAACGATGGAAAAGAAGCTCGACGCCCTGCAGAAGGACAACAACCGTCAGCTTGAGGAAATGCGAAAGACGGTTGACGAGAGGCTTGAAAAGTCACTTGAGGATAAGATGAACAAGAGCTTTTCGCTCGTCAGTCAAAGGCTCGAACAGGTTTATAAGGGCTTGGGCGAAATGCAGAACCTCGCAACGGGAGTCGGCGACCTGAAAAAGGTGCTTTCAAATGTAAAGACGCGAGGCATCCTCGGCGAAATTCAGCTCGGAAGCATTCTCGGCGAGATCCTCTCCCCCGAACAGTACGCCGAAAACGTCGCGACAAAAAAAGGCTCGAAAAATGTTGTCGAGTTCGCCGTAAAGCTGCCCGCCAAGGACGACGGCTTTATCTGGCTGCCGATCGATTCTAAATTCCCCGGCGATACCTACGCGGCTCTCAGGGAAGCGATTGAAAACGGCGACAAGGCACAAATCGATATTGCGGCAAAGACGCTCATCACAACTATCAAAAACGAGGCCAAGGACATCAGTACAAAATATATCGACCCGCCGAATACAACCGAGTTCGCCATTATGTTCCTGCCGTTCGAGGGACTCTATAGCGAGGTTGTCAACCGCGGAATGGTTGAGATTTTGCAGCGCGACTACAGGGTGAACATCGCAGGTCCCAGCACTATGGCGGCTTTGCTCAACTCGATTCAGATGGGCTTCAAAACCCTTGCCGTTCAGAAGCGCAGCGCCGAGGTCTGGCAGGTGCTCGGCAGCGTCAAGAAGGAGTTTGATACCTTCGCGAAGGTTCTGGAGAGCACTCAGAAAAAGCTCGACCAGGCAAACAAGGACCTTGACACGCTTGTCGGCGTAAGAACAAGGCAGATCCAGCGCAGGCTCAAGGACGTTGAAACACCGCCTGAGCTGATTTCGGAGAGCTCAGATACTCAGGAATAATGAAACAACCGCGCCCGTCTGTATCACTAAGACGGCGCGGTTTTCTGTTTATATCAAAAAAAGAGAGGAACCGATCCTCTCTTTTTTCTATTTCAGAATTATTTTGTTCTGCCTATATCTGTGCGGTAGTGCGCTCCGTCAAACGAAATCTTTTTCACCGCGGCGTAGGCTTTTTCGAGAGCCTCGTCGAGAGTCGGAGCCTTTGCGGTTACGCCGAGCACTCTGCCGCCGTTTGTAAAGAACTTGCCGTCCTCATACTTTGTGCCCGCGTGATAGACGATCGCGCCGTCGACCTGACCGTTATCGTCAAGGCCGAACATCTCGATACCCTTTTTGTAGGAAACCGGATAGCCGCCGCTCGCCATTACTACGCAAGCCGCCGCGCCGTCGTACCATTCGATTTCAAGGTCGGAGAGCTTTTCGTCGATGACAGCCTCGCAGATGTCAACCAGATCGGTTTTGAGTCTGGGAAGCACAACCTGAGCCTCGGGATCGCCGAAGCGCGCGTTGTACTCGATCACCTTGGGGCCCTTGGGAGTCATCATCAGACCGAAATACAGACAGCCTTTGAATGGTCTGCCCTCCTTGACCATAGCCTCAACGGTGGGAACGAAGATCGTTTTCATACACTCGTCGGCGAGCTCGTCGGTATAGTACGGATTCGGGCTCACGGTTCCCATTCCGCCCGTGTTGAGTCCCTCGTCGTTGTCGTAGGCGCGCTTGTGATCCTTGGAGCTGACCATCGGCTTTACACAGTGACCGTCAGTGAATGCGAGCACCGAAACCTCGGGACCTGTGAGGAACTCCTCGATTACAATGTTATTTCCCGAGTCGCCGAACTGCTTGTCCTCCATTATGGACTTGATCGCGGCAACAGCTTCGTCGATCGTCTGAGCGATGATTACGCCCTTTCCGAGCGCAAGACCGTCTGCCTTTACCACAACGGGAGTTGTGTTTTCGGATTTCACGTAGGCGATTGCCTTTTCGGGATCGTCGAACACCTCGTATTTAGCGGTGGGGATGCCGTATTTTTTCATCAGGTTCTTTGAGAAAACCTTGCTCGCCTCGATAATAGCGGCTTTTGCCCTCGGACCGAAGGCGCGGATCCCCGCAGCTTCGAAGGCGTCTACCATTCCGTCGGCAAGCGGATCGTCGGGGGCGACAAAAGCGAGGTCAATGTCGTTGTCCTGAGCGAACTTAACCATATTTTCCTTGTCCATTACATTGATGTTGACGATCTCAGCGTCGCGCGAAATACCGCCGTTGCCGGGGGCGCAGTAGAGCTTTTCACATTTGGGGCTCTCGAGCAGCTTTTTGATGAGAGCGTGTTCTCTGCCGCCTGAGCCTATCATTAATATTTTCATTGGAATTACCCTCTCTATTATGATCTGCACAGCAAATCAAGTTACTTGCAGCCAATTCAAGTTGAGATGAACTGACCTCCTTGCGGTCATTAATGGTGGAAAAGACGGATGCCCGTGAAGGACATTGTCATATTGTACTTATCGCAGGTGTCGATTACGTGGTCGTCGCGGATCGAGCCGCCGGGCTGAGCCACATACTGAACGCCCGAACGCTTTGCGCGCTCGATGTTGTCGCCGAACGGGAAGAAAGCGTCGGAACCGAGCGAAACGCCCGTAAATGTCTTAAGCCACTCCTGCTTTTCCTCCTTGGTGAGGGGCTCGGGCTTTGTCTTGAAAAACAGCTCCCAGGTGCCGTCGGCGAGTACATCCTCATAGTCGTCGGAGATGTAGACGTCGATTGTGTTGTCGCGGTCGGGACGGCGGATGTTGTCGACGAACGGAAGATTCATTACCTTCGGATGCTGTCTGAGATACCAGATGTCAGCCTTGTTGCCCGCGAGACGGGTGCAGTGGATTCTGGACTGCTGACCTGCGCCAACGCCGATCGCCTGTCCGCCCTTGGCGTAGCAAACAGAGTTGGACTGTGTATACTTCAGGGTGATGAGCGCGATGAGAAGGTCGCGCTTTGCTTCCTCGGGAAGCTCCTTGTTCTTTGTTACGATGTTCTGCAGGAGCATTTCCTCGTCGATTTTGAGCTCGTTTCTGCCCTGCTCAAATGTGATGCCGAAAACATCCTTATGCTCGATGGGAGCGGGAACGTAATCGGGATCGATTTTTACTACATTATAGGTGCCCTTTCTCTTGGTCTTGAGCACTTCGAGCGCCTCGGGAGTGTAATCGGGCGCAATAATTCCGTCGGAAACCTCGCGCTGGAGGAGCTTTGCGGTCTGAACATCGCAGGTGTCGGAAAGAGCTACCCAGTCGCCGTAGGAGGACATTCTGTCCGCGCCGCGAGCCATAGCGTAAGCGGAGGCGATCGGAGATAACTCGAGGTCGTCTACGAAATAAATCTTTTTAAGCGTGTCGGAAAGCTCGGTCGCAACCGCAGCGCCCGCCGGGCTTACGTGCTTGAAGGAAGCCGCCGCGGGAAGTCCTGTCGCAGCCTTTAGCTCGCGGACGAGCTGGAAGGAGTTGAACGCGTCGAGGAAGTTGATGTAGCCGGGCTTGCCGTTTAACACCTCAACAGGCAGATCCTTGCCGTCCTGCATAAAGATCCTGGAAGGCTTCTGATTGGGGTTGCAGCCGTATTTAAGTGAAAGTTCATTCATCGGTATCGTCCCTTTCGTTAATAATAATTCTGTTATTTATTCTTGTTGATGATTCTGGAATCAGCCTCGCCTGTCGCGATGTCGATGTAACGGACGAAAAGCGATACCTTGTTGTCGGCGTCGAGGGCGTTCCAAACGTTTTCGGCGAAAGCGTCGATGTCGTCGTTGCCGATTTCAACCAGAGTGGGCTCTCCCTCGAAGCTCGGGAGAGGATTGCCGTCGCCCATATAGGTGTGGATGAAGCGGCCGAAGCCCGCGAGAGGAGCGTCGTATGAGAAGGTGTAGCGCTCGCAGCAATCGGGATTTCCGTCGGCGCTCTTCAGAATTGACATAGCGTAGTTCATCTTGCCGCCGCTGCACTTCACGATACCGGAAATTCTCGGGGTGTAGTTGGGAGCGTCGGGCTCGAACTCACGTGTGCGCAGCGCCTGCTCAAAGGTGAGCTGCTGGTTCATCAGGTCGTAGACCGTGTCGGTCTGGTCGCCGTTTGTAACGATAGTTTTGTTTCCGAGCACGCGCACGGGAGCGTAAATGATCAGCGAAGGATCGACGAGCTTTGAAGGGTCGAACGCCTCGGTCTTGATGCCGTCCTCTGTTTCAACAAACACGCGGTTGCGGCTGTTTTCGCTTCTGCCCATAATGAAATAGGCAATTACCGCCTTGCTGCCGTCGGCTGTTCTGCCGAGCACAATGCCTCTGCCGGGATAGGTGGTGGAGGCGATTTCCTTAGTGAGAGATACCGCTTTCATATTTTCCTCCTAGTCTGTAATTTCGGTTTTTGCACCGATTACTTTGATTTTATCTTCGCAGAAAAGAGCGACTGCCCTGGGGAGAATTTTCCACTCCGCCTGCTCCATAACTCTCTTCTGAAGTATTTCGGGTGTGTCGCCGTCGCAAACCTCAACGGCCTTTTGCAGGATTATGGGACCGCCGTCGCAGATCTCATTTACAAAATGCGCGGTGGCGCCTGTTACCTTAACGCCCTTTTTGAGCGCTTCCTCGTGGACGCGGAGACCGTAGTAGCCCTCTCCGCAAAAGGACGGGATAAGCGCGGGATGAATGTTGATAATTCGGTTCTCAAACGCCTTGATGACGCCCTTTCCGAGGATCGTCATAAAGCCCGCAAGTACGATCACGTCGGCGTTTTTGCTCTTGAGGAGCTCGGTGAGCGCTCTGTCGTAATCCTCAAATTCCGCGTAATCCCTGCGGCGGATAACGGCGGTTTCGATCCCGTTTTCCGCTGCGCGTGTAAGCGCGTAGGCATTGGGATTTGAGGAGATAACACAGGTGATTTTGCCCTGTGAGATCTCTCCCCTTTTCTGCGCGTCAATAAGCGCCTGAAGATTTGTGCCGCCGCCGCTGACTAAAACGACTATATTTTTCATTACGCGAACACTACTCCTTCGCTGCCCTCGATCACCTCGCCGAGAACTACAGCGTCCTCGCCGTTAGCCTTCAGGACCTCGAGAGCCTTGTCGGCCTGCTCCTTTGATACGGCTGCGACCATACCGACGCCCATATTGAAGGTGTTGAACATATCGTGCTCGCTGATGTTTCCAACGCGCTGCATAAGCTTGAAGATCGGCAGCACGGGAATGTTTTCCTTAATGATTTTCGCGGAAAGCCCCGAGGTGAGCATACGCGGAATATTTTCATAGAAGCCGCCGCCGGTGATATGCGACACGGCCTTGACCTCAACCTGATCCATCAGCGCAAGGATTGGCTTTACGTAAATTTTTGTCGGAGTAAGCAGAACCTCTCCGAGAGGCTTGTCGAGCTCGGGATAGGTGTTGTTGATGGTTTCCTCGTTGATGTCAAAAATCTTTCTGACGAGCGAGAAGCCGTTTGAGTGAACGCCTGTGGAGCGGAGACCGAGAAGAACATCGCCCGCCTTGAGTTTGGAGCCGTCGATCATTTTGGGCTTGTCGGCAATGCCTACGCTGAAGCCCGCAACGTCGTAATCATCCTCGGGCATAAGTCCCGGATGCTCGGCGGTTTCGCCGCCGATAAGCGCACAGCCCGACTGAACGCAGCCCTCGGCGATACCCTCAACAATGGAGGCTACCTTTTCGGGAATGTTTTTGCCGATTGCGATGTAGTCAAGGAAAAACAGGGGCTTCGCGCCGCAGCAGATGATGTCGTTTACGCACATTGCGACCGCGTCGATACCGATCGTGTTGTGCTTGTCGAGCAGAAAAGCCAGCTTGATTTTTGTGCCGACGCCGTCGGTGCCGCTTACGAGGACAGGCTCCTCCATACCCTTGAAGTCGGGAGCGAACAGTCCGCCGAAGCCGCCGATGCCCGAAACAACGCCCTCGATATTGGTGCGCGCAACGTGCTTTTTCATAAGCTCAACGCTTTTGTAGCCTGCGGTGATGTCTACGCCCGCCGCCTTGTAACTCTCAGAAAAGCTTTCCATAATTAACCTCCGAATAATTATTTGTGAATCTTGGTTGCGTATTTATCGACAAAGAAGGTTTTGGGAACCTCGGCGCTGAACTGCTTTGTAAAGCAGCCGTCGCACAGTCCGGTGTTGCAGCCCTCAACGGTTTTGTGAAGGCTTTCAACGCTGAGATAACCCAGGGTGTCCGCGCCGATTTCCCGGCGGATCTCCTCTATTGTCATTTTGTTGGCTATAAGGTTCTCCTTATCGCTTATATCTATGCCGAAGTAGCAGGGATATACAAACGGCGGAGAACTGATAAGCATATGGATTTCCTTGGCGCCCGCCTTGCGGAGCAGGTTAACGATGTGCTGAGAGGTTTGTCCGCGCACGATCGAGTCGTCAATTACCACTATGCGCTTGCCCTCTACATTTGATTTGAGCGCGGTGAGCTTTGTATGGAGCAAACGTTTTTTCTTGTCCATTCCGGTTCCCGCGTTTCTGCCGAGAAATTTATTCTTGATGAAGCCCATTCCATACGGAATTCCCGATGCGCTGGCGTAACCCTCGGCGGCGATTATTCCGGAATCGGGAACGCCGCAGACCATATCGGCCTCGATCGGGTACTCCTTGAAGAGCAGCTCGCCTGCCTTGCGGCGGGCGTTATAAACGCTGACATTGTCGATTTCGCTGTCGGGACGGGCGATATAAACGTACTCAAACACGCACAGCGAGGTTTTGTCAGCCTTTTGATCGAGCATATAGCTGTGGAAGCCCTCCTCGTCGACAACTACCATTTCGCCCGGTTTAACGTCGCGGATAAGCGTTGCCCCGATGGTTTCGAGCACGCAGCTCTCGGAGGTAAAGATGTAACTGTCTTTGAGCTTGCCGACGCAGAGCGGACGGAAGCCGTAGATGTCGCGGAAACCTATCAGGCGCGTAGGAGCGCAGATCACCGTTGAGTAGGCGCCCTTGAGCCGCTTCATAGCGCGGAGCACCGCGTCCTCAAGATTCTCGGTTTGGATCCGCTCGGTCGCGATCACGTAAGCCATAAGCTCGGCGTTTGAATTTGACTGGAAGATTGAGCCGCCGCGCTCGAGCTCCTTGCGGATCTCGGGAAAATTAGTGATGGAGCCGTTGTTGGAGATCGCGATGGAGCCCTCCTTGTAACGGATAACCAACGGCTGATTAGCCGCGCGGTCGAGAGCCACGTCTGAGGTATAGCGAACGTGACCGACGGCAATTTTTCCGTCCGGAAGCTTTTTGAGTGCTTTTTCGGTAAAAACCTCCGAGACCATTCCAAGCTCCTTGACGGTGGTAAATTTCTGCTCGTCGTTAACGGTAATTCCGGCACTTACGTGTCCGCGGTGCTGCAAACTGTAAAGCGCGTCGTGAGTTATTGCGACGAGGTCGAGCTCGTCGTTGTTTTTGTATATTCCAAACACACCGCACTCGTCCATCGCTTTATCGAGCGCGGGGTTTATTACTGCGTAATTCTTCAAAGCTCTGCCACCTTAGACTGCATTGCAGCGTCCTTTTTGGCGACGCCGTTTTTCATATCCTTCTTCATTGCCTCGAGCTTATCCGCGAGAGAATCATCGGAGAGCGCGAGGATTTCAGCCGCAAGAATAGCCGCGTTGGCAGCGCCGTCCACCGCGACGGTCGCCACGGGAATTCCAGTGGGCATCATAACGGTTGCCAGAAGCGCATCCATACCGTCGAGCTGAGCTGATTTACAGGGGATTCCGATTACGGGAAGCGTTGTTTTAGCGGCGAGAACACCTGCGAGATGAGCCGCCATACCGGCAGCGGCGATAATTACTCCGAAGCCGTTTTTCTTTGCATTTTCCGAAAAATTGATTGCGGCGTCGGGAGTGCGGTGAGCGCTCATAACGTGAACCTCATAGGGAACGCCGAATTCCTTCAGTTTGATGACAGCCTTTGATACTACGGGAAAATCGCTGTCGGAGCCCATAATAATTGCAACCTTTTTCATCTTTTGAACACACCTTTTGAATTATATAGTTTAACTCATATATTATAGCCAAAAACGGAATAAATTGCAATAACATAAAAGAATTATAAAGCAGTTATTTGACCGCGGAAAACAAGCTGTGCTTACTGAAATTATTTATACACATTAAAAATCCTGAATTAATGATTGAAAAAATGTATCTTTTCTGCTATTATAGAAGCGCAAACATCGGCAAAGGAGATACTATTGTGAGATTAGTGGATACAAAGTGCCCTCATTGCGGCGCGAACTTAAATGTGGATATGGATAATCGGGACGCCGCGTGCTCTTTCTGTCATGCGCGCCTGCTGATTGACGACGAGGTTCAACACATTCGTTTTGACAACAGTGAAGAAATGGGATACCAGTTTGAGAAAGGCAGACAACGTGCGCAGGCTGAGGCTGAAATGAACAGATATTCCGCCGGAAGCAAACCGGAAACGGAGCAAGAAGCGCCAAACCCGCCTGAAAAGAAACGGAAAACCTGGCTGTGGATCATCGGGTGGATATTTATCTTCCCTGTTCCGCTGACGATAATAATGATCAAGAAGAAAGATATTAGCAAAAAAATCAGATACGGAGCAATTGCCGCAGCTTGGATTGTTTATCTGGCTATGGCAGTCATCAGCGGTCTGACAAACGGCAATTCAAAGTCAAATAAAAAGACTTATTCCTCAGAACAGACAACGACAGAGGCAGTGACCGCGGAGCAGACTTCCGCAGAGATGACCTTTGGTTATCCGATGAAATAAAACTAAAAGCGGCAGCAGTTTTGCTGTCGCTTTTTTGATTACTTGACGTCATCCTTCCAGAGCTCCTTGATTGCGGTGATGTTGCCCGCAAGGCCCTGGATGTCGGAAGGAATTATTATTTTTGTAGCCTTGCCGTCAGCCGCTTTTGCGAAGGCTTCGAGGCTCTTGAGCCGGATTACCCTGTCGCTGGGGACTGCTTCATTGAGCATTCTGAGAGCGTCGGCGTTCGCCTTCTGAACGGTGAGAATAGCTTCCGCCTCACCCTGCGCCTCGCGGATTTTCTGCTCCTTCACGGCGTCAGCCTTTAAGATCGCGGACTCCTTCAAGCCTTCAGCTACGAGGATCTGGCTGCGCTTTTCACCCTCGGCGTCGAGAATCCTGGCGCGGCGCTCACGCTCCGCCTTCATCTGCTTCTCCATTGCTTCCTGGATCTCGCGCGGAGGAAGGATGTTTTTGAGCTCTACGCGGATGACGCGGATGCCCCATGCGTCGGTCGCCTCGTCGAGGATCATACGGATTTTGTCGTTGATCGTGTCGCGCGAAGTCAGAGTGTTGTCGAGCTCAAGATCGCCGATGATGTTTCTCAGGGTAGTAGCGGTGAGGTTTTCAATAGCGCTCAGAGGGCGCTCAACTCCGTAGGTGTAGAGCTTCGGATCCGTAATTTCAAAGTACACGACCGTGTCGATCTGCATTGTTACGTTGTCGCGCGTAATTACCGGCTGCGGAGGAAAATCTACGACCTGCTCTTTTAACGAAACCTTTTTTGAAATTTTGTCGATAAACGGTGTCTTTAAGTGAAGACCTGTTTCCCACGTTGCGTGGTAAGCGCCGAGGCGCTCGATTACAAACGCGTGAGCCTGCGGCACAATTTTGATGTTGCGGATAATAAGAATCAGGATAAATATTACAATGACACTGATAATTATTATTGGACCTATTGACATAAACCAGTCACTCCTTTATTCTGCTTTTTCTACAATCAGCTTTACTCCGTCTATGGAGAGCACCTTTACCTTATCGCCCTTTTTCAGCGGCGGATTATCGGTTTTTACGCTCCATACTCCGCCGAGCACCTTAGCCTGTCCGACCTCATCGGAATCGGTCAAATCCGCCTTCATTGTTCCGACTTCTCCGACAAGCCTGTCGGCGTTGGTGCTGACCTTTACGGTGCTTTTTCTGAATTTTTTAACAATCGGACGCGTGGCTATCAAAGTTACAAGCGACACAGCCACAAAGATCACGAATTGAATTGTAATGTCATCTACAAAAATCGTTGATATGGCGGCGCAGGTCGCTCCGACTACAAACCACACCGTTACGAGCTGAACGGTCGCCATCTCGTATATCGCCATAATGACGGCGATCGATATCCAGACATAAGCCATATAATCACCGACGTTACTCATTTTATCACCCCTTTTTGTTTACCTCCGTTATATCATATTTTCATTCGAGTTTCAATACTTTTATGCAAATAAAAAAACATCTACACTTTTTTATTATTATGTGCTATAATGGTTATACAATACGGATTAGAAGGTGAAAATAATGGCATTTGATACCTTTGACGAGGGAATCGCTCCCGGCGGACTCAGAAGTAAAAACGAAATAAAAATATTGATTTGCTACCTGTTCTCCTCTGTCAACGACAAGATGAGCCAAAGTTTGGTTGCAGAGGCGATCCGTTCCGACGAGCTCGCCAACTTCTTTGAAATTGTAGTAGCTTTCGAGGAGCTTGTGAAGGACGGCAACCTGGAAAAAAACGATATTGTCGACGGCGAGCAGACCTTTGTGCTGTCCGAAAACGGAAAAGTTATTGCAAAACAGCTTGAAACTACGCTTGCTCACACGGTCAAACAGAAGTCCTACGACTGCGCGCTGAGACTTTTGAGCGAGAGAAAAACCGCGAGGGAAAACTTTGTTGAGATCGAAAAGTCAGAGAACGGCTTTGAGGTGAAGTGCAGGGTTTCGGGAGGCGATATCGACCTTCTGTCCTTTTCGCTCTACGCCCCGAATTTTGAGCAGGCGGAAGTGATAAAAAAGAATTTTTTAAGCTATCCTCAGACCGTCTACAAAACTATGCTCGGACTGATGACCAAGGACACCGAGAACGTCGGCGAAGCGCTTGAGGAAGTGTACGGAGAGCTGATTTGATCAGCTATACGATCAGGTTTAAAAACAGCAGAAGCGTCACTCCCGGTATTCCTCCTATTACCGAGGTGAGCACGGAAAGCAAACTGATCGGTATTGACACACCCGTTAAACCCGAAAACAAATTTACGGCGATCAGGACGGAAACGCCCGAAGCCATTGAAAGAAGCGCCCTTTTTAAAGGGCGTTCATTTTTTGAATAATAATGGACAAACGAAAACAGAATAAACGAGGAAAAAAGAACGACTGCTATTCCCCACCAAGGCATATTACCATCCCCTATCGACAGGATTTTAAATTAAGGGCTGAGGAAACGGCGTTTCTATACAAACAAAAACAGACCGCCGATCACCTCGACGGTCTATTATATGCTTTAAATAATTATTCTATTACGCTGCCCGATTAAATCTTATCAAAGAAAGCGAGGGCGTTGAGCGCGATTACGAAAATTACGAAAACCGCAGCAAAAACCTTTGTCCAACGGGAAAGAAACGCGTCGATCGAACGAGCCTTGTTCTTTGAAAAATAGGAATCAGCCGCGCCTGTAACAACGCCGAGACCCTGCTGGTTACCTTCCTGAAGAATGATTACTACGATGATCGCGACAGAAACAACCGCGAGAATGATGCCGAGCACAATACCTAATGGTTCCATATTATCGTCCTTTCATTTGCGAAAATTCGCCTTTTATACTAATCAACTTATTTATATTACCATAGAAAACAAAAGTTTTCAAGTGTTTTTTGAATTTTTTGTTCCAAAAATTTTAATTCCGATATGGAATTATATTAATGAAAGCTGCTCGTCGGTTTTATCCTCGTTTGACGGCAGAGCTCCGAGCGCGGGAAGCGAGCGGGTGCGGTAACGCTGAGGCTTTGCAAAACCGCCCTCTTTATAGGGATCTATGCAGAACAGCCTGTGTCCCTTTTTGAGCTTCATCACCGCGACGCCCTGAGTGCTTCTGGTCGTTTTGAGAGCCAGCGCGCCCGTGTGTACAAGGAGCATTCTGCCCGAGGATGAGGTAAACAGCACCTCTTTGTCCTCGGCAAGCCAAAGCGCTCCAACGAGCGGAGACTTGTCGGAATATGCCGCTGTCAGCTTTTTGCGGTTTGTTTTGGTGGCGTAGGCTTCAAGCGGGACCTTTGCCGCCTTGCCGTTCTCAAAGGCAAAGAGCATCATACCCTTGTAGTCCTTGGTGGCAACCATATAAACAGCATTTTCGCCCTCGTCCATTCCGAGCTTCGCCGCCACGTATTCGCCGAGCACGCTCGTTTTGGTATCGGAGAAATCGCTCGCCTTTGCCTTGTAGACCTGAGCTCTGTCGGAGAAGAACAGCAGATCGCAGTTATTGGAGAACTCAATTTCCTGGGTGATTTCGTCGCCGTCCTTGAGCTTGTGCGCTCCGCTCATTCGAAGCGACTGCGGAGTTATCTTCTTGAAATAGCCTTCCCTGGTAAAGAAGAAGGTGCAGGGATAATCGGCAACGGTTTCAATTTCTTCCTCATACTTTGCGGTATCCTCGTAGATGATGATACTGCGGCGCGGCTGACCGTATTTTTCGGCGACCGCTTTGAGCTCCTTGACAATGATCGTTTTGATCCTCGCCTTGCTCTTGAGAATGTCGTCGAGCTCGGCGATTTCTTTTTCGAGTGTTTCAATGTCCTGAGTGCGCTTCAGGATATACTCGCGGTTGAGGTGGCGCAGCTTGATTTCCGCCACATACTCAGCCTGAATCTGATCGATCCCGAAGCCTATCATCAAATTCGGAACGACCTCGACCTCCTCGTCGGTTTCGCGGATTATTTTTATCGCCTTGTCGATGTCGAGAAGGATTTTTGCAAGACCTTGAAGAAGGTGCAGCCTTTCGGCTTTTTTGGTGCGATCGAAAAAGGTTCTGCGCTTAACGCATTCCATACGGAAGGCGATCCACTCCTCGAGCAGCGCCTTTACCCCGAGAACCATCGGAACTCCGCCGATGAGCACGTTGAAGTTGCAGGCGTAGCTGTCCTCGAGCGTTGTGAGCTTGTAGAGCTTCGCCATAAGCGCGTCCGGATTTGTGCTGCGCTTAAGGTCGATTGTGATTTTCAGGCCGTCAAGACCTGTTTCATCGCGCACATCGGAAATCTCTTTGACCTTGCCCTGCTTTACGAGGTCGATTATCTTTTCGATGATGACCTCGGAGGTGGTTGTGCTGGGGATCGAGAGAATATCGATACAGTTCTGGCTTTTGTCGTATTCGTATCTGGCGCGGAGACGTATGCTTCCCCTGCCCGTTTCATATACCTGATCGATCACCTTTTCATCGAATAAAATCTGACAGCCGCCGATAAAATCGGGAGCAGGCAGAGTCGATTTTACATCGTGATCGGGATCGCGGATAATTGCGGCTGTGGTTTCGCAGATCTCCTTCAAGTTGAAGGAACAGATATTTGAAGCCATTCCTACGGCGATACCCGTGTTGGTGTTGACCAGAACCGACGGGAAGGTCGCGGGAAGCAGAGTCGGCTCCTTCATCGTGTTGTCGTAGTTGTCCGCAAAATCAACGGTGTCCTTGTCAATATCACAGAACAGCTCGTTGCAGATAGGCGCGAGCTTTGCCTCGGTGTATCTTGAGGCTGCCCAAGCCATATCGCGGCTGTAAAATTTACCGAAGTTGCCCTTTGAGTCAACATACGGATGAAGCAGCGCCTCGTAACCGCGGGACAGGCGAACCATCGTGTCGTAGATAGCCGCGTCACCGTGAGGATTGAGCTTCATAGTTGCGCCCACGATGTTTGCCGACTTGGTTCTGCCGCCCTTCAGCAAGCCCATTTTGTACATCATATACAGCAGCTTGCGGTGAGATGGCTTGAAGCCGTCGATTTCGGGGATCGCTCGGGAAAGGATAACGCTCATCGCGTAGGGCATAAAGTTTTCCCTGATCGTAGACACTATCGGCTGCTCCACGACCTCGCCCGCGCCGTTGATCACGCCGTGGATCTTTTCGGGTTGGGCCTTAGGCGTTCTCTTTTTTCTGGGTGCCATTGCTCTCCCCTCCTTAGCTTACGTCGAGCTGGTCGATGTACTCGTTGCCGTGCTCGACGATGTAATCTTTTCTTGCCTGCAGGTTGTTTCCGATAAGAATATCGAAAATCTCCGCCGTCTGAGCCGCATCGTCAGGCATAACCTTGATGAGGCGGCGCGTCTTAGGATTCATTGTGGTGAGGTTCATCATATCGGGCTCGTTTTCGCCGAGGCCCTTGCTGCGCTGAATAGTATACTTTTCCTCGCCTATAAGGTTGATAAAGCTATCCTTCTCCGATTCGTCATAGGCGAAATACACCTCGTTTTTGGTGGTTATTTCGTAGAGCGGAGATTCCGCGATAAACACCTTGCCCTCGCGGATAAGCGTGGGAGTAAGGCGGTAGAGCATAGTAAGCAGCATTGTGCGGATGTGGAAGCCGTCGACGTCGGCGTCGGTGCAGATGATGACCTTGTTCCAGCGCAGGGAATCCATATCGAAGGTGGCGAGATTTTTATTCGCCTTGGACTTGACCTCTACGCCGCAGCCGAGCACGCGCAGCAAATCGGTGATGATGTCGCTCTTGAAAATCCGGTCGTAATCGACTTTTAAGCAGTTGAGAATTTTACCTCTGATCGGCATAATCGCCTGAAAATCAGGATCGCGCGCCTGAACGCAGGCGCCCTTAGCGGAGTCGCCCTCCACGATAAATAATTCTCTTGCAGAAATATCCTTGCTGCGGCAGTCGACGAATTTCTCGACGCGGTTGGTCATATCGAGGTTGCCCGAGAGCTTCTTTTTGATGTTGAGCCTTGTCTTTTCGGCGTTTTCGCGGCTGCGCTTGTTGATGAGCACCTGCGCGGCGATTTTCTCTGCCTCGAGAGGATTCTCGATGAAATACACCTCAAGGCTCTGACGCAGGAAAGCGGTCATGGCGTCCTGAATACCCTTGTTTGTAACAGCCTTTTTTGTCTGGTTGGCGTAGGACGCGACGCTCGAAAACGAGGAAATGACGCAGACAAGGCAGTCGGCGACGTCGTCAAAGCTGATTCCCTTTTCGGTTTTGTTATATTTATTGTTGGTTTTCAGGTAGTTGTCTATCTGATAGCGGAAGGCGTTGCTCACCGCCTTATCGGGCGCGCCGCCGTATTCGAGCCAGCTTGAATTGTGGTAGTATTCCGTTTCGCTGACCTTGTTTGAAAATGCGACGGCTATGTTCATTTTGAGCTTGTATTCGGGCTTGTCCTCGCGGTCGCGTGTCTTGACCTCGGTTTCCCAGTGCTGAACGCCTGTAAGACCGTTTTCGCCTATGATTTCGGCGACGTGATCGACAATACCGTTTACATAGTTGAAGTTGGTGGTGTCGAAACTTCTGCCGTTCTGATTGCGGAAGATAAACTCCACACCCGCGTTGACGATCGCCTGACGCTTCATAATGTCGAGGAAATAATCGGCGTCGATGTCAATATCGGTAAAAACCTCTCTGTCGGGCTTCCAGGTGATTTTGGTACCCGTGTCTTTCTTGGAATAGGGCTCCCTTTTAAGACCGCCGATGTTTACGCCCTTTTCAAAATGCAGGGTGTAACGGCAGCCGTCGCGGCGGATATCGACGTCCATATACTCGGAGGCGTACTGAGTGGAGCACAGGCCGAGGCCGTTCATACCGAGTGAAAACTCATAGCTCTCGCCCTCGTCGTTATTGTACTTGCCGCCCGCGTACATCTCGCAAAAAACGAGTTCCCAGTTATAGCGGTTTTCCTTTTCGTTGAAGTCCACGGGAATTCCTCTGCCGTGATCCTCGACCTCGATCGAACCGTCGGCAAAGCGTGTTACAGTGATTTTCTTGCCGTAGCCCTCGCGCGCCTCGTCGATCGAGTTTGAGAGGATTTCAAAAACCGAATGCTGGCAGCCGTCGATTCCGTCGGAACCGAAAATTACCGCAGGGCGTTTGCGTACCCTGTCGGCGCCTTTAAGAGTGGTAATACTTTCGTTGCCGTATTCCTGTTGCTTTTTTCTTGCCATATACTACTTCCTTACCTGTACCTTTACGCAAAGGTGATTTTGATAATTGTACTGATGATATATGCCGAGATTATTTTTCTCCGCGCAGCTTTTTGATTTTATCTCTGAGGTACGCGGCGTGCTCAAATTCAAGCAGACGCGCGGCAGCCTTCATTTCCCTTGTGAGGCTTTCGATTAGCTGCTGCCGCTGCAGCTTGCTGAGCTTTTTGGTATTTTTGAACTCGCTGTCGGAGTGAGTTGAAATTTCGAGGATCTCGCTGACCTTCTTTACAATGGTCTTTGGCACTATGCCGTGCTCCTCGTTGTATTTCTGCTGAATCTCGCGGCGGCGGTTTGTTTCGGTGATTGTGGTCTGCATTGAGTCGGTGACGCTGTCGGCGTACATAATAACCGTGCCCTCGCTGTTTCGTGCGGCTCGTCCTACGATCTGGATAAGCGAGCGTGCGCTGCGCAAAAAGCCCTCCTTGTCGGCGTCGAGCACCGCAACAAGTGAAACCTCGGGAATGTCGAGTCCCTCGCGCAGAAGGTTGATGCCTACAAGCACGTCAAATTCGCCCAGACGGAGATCACGAACTATCTCCATACGCTCAACGGTGTCGATGTCGTGGTGCATATAGCGCACGCGGATACCAATCGTCTCGAGGTACGAGGTCAGATCCTCCGCCATCTTCTTTGTGAGAGTCGTGACAAGGACGCGCTGCTGCTTTGCGGCACGGACATTGATCTCGGACACCAGATCGTCGAGCTGTCCCTCTGTGGGACGGACTGAGATTTCGGGATCGAGCAAACCTGTCGGTCTGATTATCTGCTCGGCGACTACCTGACTTTTTTCGAGCTCCAAATCGCCCGGAGTAGCGCTGACGAACACCGCCTGATTGATGTGGGCGTAGAATTCGTCAAAATTCAAGGGCCGGTTGTCGTAAGCCGACGGCAGGCGGAAGCCGTAGTCGATGAGGCTCTTTTTTCTTGCGCGGTCGCCCGCAAACATTCCTCTGACCTGAGGAAGTGTCACGTGGCTCTCGTCGACAAAAAGCAAAAAGTCGTCGGGGAAATAGTCGAGCAGAGTGTATGGCGAAGAACCGGGAGCTCTGCCGGAAAGGATTCGTGAATAGTTCTCGATTCCCGAGCAGAAGCCGATTTCCTGAAGCATTTCCATATCGTATCGCGTGCGCTGCTCAATTCTCTGCGCCTCGAGCAGCTTTCCGTTTTCACGGAAATATTCGAGCCGCTCATTGAGCTCGCGTTCGATTTCCGCGAGCGCCGCCTGCATTTTTTCGCGCGAAACGATGTAGTGCGAAGCGGGATATATTGCGGCGTGCCTGAGCAGAGCCTTAAGCTCACCGGTGAGCGGATTGATTTCGGAAATGCGGTCGATCTCATCTCCGAAAAATTCCACGCGGATGATCGAGTCGTTTGATGACGCGGGAAAAATTTCAACCACATCTCCCCTGACGCGGAATTTGTTGCGTATGAAGTTGATGTCGTTGCGCTCATATTGGAGCTCGACGAGTTTTTTTACAAGATTGTCGCGCGACTTCTCCATTCCCGGGCGCAGCGAGATCACCATATTGCGGTAATCGATCGGGTCGCCGAGGCTGTAGATGCAGGAAACCGAGGCGACGATTATTACGTCGCGGCGCTCCGAGAGCGCAAGCGTGGCGCTGTGGCGGAGCTTGTCGATTTCGTCATTTATTGAGCTGTCCTTTTCAATATATGTGTCGGTCTGGGCAACGTACGCCTCGGGCTGGTAGTAATCGTAATAGGACACAAAATACTCCACGGCGTTTTCGGGAAAAATCTCCTTGAACTCGCTGCAAAGCTGCGCGGCGAGAGTCTTGTTGTGCGCGAGCACGAGCGTTGGCCGCTGAGTGCGCTCAATGACGTTTGCCATCGTGAAGGTTTTGCCCGAGCCTGTAACGCCGAGGAGAGTGGTTTCTTTATTGCCTGCGTTGACGCTGTTGACAATCGCGTCTATAGCCTGCGGCTGGTCGCCCGTGGGCTTGTATTTAGAATGAATTTTAAATTCCATACTGTTTTGTCACAAAAAATTTTGAAAACTGTTTTTGTTCCCTGATTGAAAAATGCTCGGTGGAGGTAAAAACTATGTGGTCGACAAGCATAACTCCCACACTGTCAAGCGTTTCGGAGATTACCCTTGTCGCCTTTAAATCCGCCGAGGACGGAACGCACAGCTCGCTCGGATGATTGTGCGCGATATAGGCGTAGCGCGCGTTGTGGCGCAGCGCCAGATCTACTATCTTGCGAACGGGAGAATTCGTCGCCGTGAGCGAGCCTGATGCGATAATGTCACAGAAAATCAGATTGTCCTTTGCGTCGCTGAGTGCAAGCCCTATTTTCTCAACGGTTGCACCGATAAATTTCGGGCGAAAAATCTCCACCGCCTCGAACCTGTCGATATACTTCGCGTTTTTCCGCGACTCATAATAGAAGGACGAGAGCTGAGGGATCATTTTTATCAGCACCGCCGCGGATTCGCTCAGTCCGAAGTCGTTCATAAGCAAATCAATCGGGGTGTCGCAGAGCTTTGCAAAGGTGTCGTAGCGGTCGAGGAGCTGATGAGCCAACAAATTGGTGTCCTTGCGCGGAACGGCGTAATAGAGAACCATTTCGAGAATTTCGTGCGGTTCATAGCCTTCAAAGCCGTGCTCGATAAAGCGCTTTCTCATACGCTGTCTGTGTCCCGCGTGGACGTTTTCCTTCTTGTCGCTCATAGTTTTCTCCCGATTACGCCTTTACGCCGTACTGCTCGTAATATGCGTCGATCGCCGCCTTGAGGGCGTCGTCGATGATTACCTTACCCTTGTATTCTCTGTTGTAGAGGTGCTCAACAACCTCGGCCATCGTTACGATAGCGGTGGTCTTTAAGCCGTATTTTTCCTCGATTTCGGAGAGAGCGCTCTTTTCGCCCTGTCCCCTTTCCATTCTGTCTACGGAAACGACCAATCCGACAGGATCGACATCGCCCTGAGCCCTGATGATCGGAAGCGTTTCCTCTATTGAGGTTCCGGCTGTGGTTACGTCCTCGATGATAACGACCTTGTCGCCGTCCTGAATGGGACTTCCGAGGAGGATTCCCTTGTCGCCGTGATCCTTGACCTCCTTGCGGTTTGAGCAGTAGCGGATGTCCTTGTCAAACTTTTCGCTGATTGCGATCGTCGCCGCGACGGAAAGCGGGATCCCCTTGTAGGCGGGTCCGAAAAGAACGTCGAAACCGAGTCCGAACTTCTCGTTGATAGCCTCGGCGTAGTACGCTCCGAGACGTCTGAGCTGAGCGCCTGTGCGGTAAAAGCCCGTGTTTACGAAAAACGGAGTCTTTCTGCCGCTCTTTGTAACAAAGTCTCCGAATTTGAGAACCTGACAGTCTACCATAAATTCAATAAATTCCTTTTTGTAAGCCTCCATAATACATACCTCCATCAAATATTTGTTTGCATATTTACACAGATAACATTATAACACAAGATATTGTGTTTGTAAAGTCTATTTTTCCCATAACAGCGCCGTATTTGGAGTTTTTCCGGCATTGCCGTCAGTCGTTTGGGATTATTGCGTCCGCCGAATAGAAAAAGCTGCCCGAGAAATTGTTCCCGGACAGCCTGCAGATTATTTAATTAAATAACAACTTCGCCCTCAAATACCTTTTCGGCGTTGCCTGTCATATAGACGGTTTCGTCGGTGTAGTTGATTACGAGGTCGCCGCCGATGAGCTTGACCTTGATGTCCTCGCCCTTCTTGCAGAAGCCGTTTTCAACTGCGGCTACCGCAGCGGCGCACGCGCCTGTGCCGCATGCCCAGGTTTCGCCGGAGCCGCGCTCCCAAACGCGCATTTTGATGGTGTGGTCGTCGAGGACGGTAACGAACTCGGTGTTCACTCTTTCGGGGAACAGCGGATCGAACTCAAACTCGGGGCCTACCTTCTCGATATCGATGCGGTCTATGTCGTCGCGGAAAACGACGCAGTGCGGGTTACCCATTGAAACGCAGGTGATGTTGTACTGCTTGCCCGCGATCTTAACCTCGCGGTCGACGATTTTTTCGCCTTCAAGTGCTACGGGGATTTCCTCGGGCCTGAGGATAGCCTTGCCCATATCGACGCGCAGAGTAGTTACCTCGCCGTCGTTGGTGAACGCCTTCAGCTTTTTGATGCCGCTGAGGGTTTCGACGGTGATTTCATCCTTTTCCTTGATGTCAACCATACCGTGGTCATAGAGGAACTTGCCTACGCAGCGGATTCCGTTGCCGCACATCTTGCCCTCGGAGCCGTCGCGGTTGTACATCTTCATCTGAGCGTCGGCAACCTTTGAGGGCGCTACGAGGATTACGCCGTCGGCGCCTACGCCGAAGTGACGGTCGGAAAGTCTGACAGCGAGAGCCTCGGGATTGTTGATCCACTGATCAAAGGTCGAGAAGTAGATGTAGTCGTTGCCAATGCCCTGCATCTTTGTGAAGCGGAGCTTGAGCTTGCTGTCGCGCATATTGTTGATGTCAACCAGCTCGGTGCTGTGCTGCGAATAGCGGCTCTTGAGACAGTCGGCGAGAGCGTTCGCAGTGTCGAGTGATGTCAGGCAGGGAATGTTGCGCTCAACGGTTTTACGTCTGATTTTTACAGAGTCGCGCGAGGGGATCCTGCCCTTTGCGGAGGTGGAAATAACATACTGGATCTTGCCCGACTCAATGAGGCTGAGAGTGTTGTTTCCGTGCTCGTTTTCGTGGATCTTCTTTACGGCGATAGCATCGATGCCGTATTTATTGAGAACCGCGGCAGTGCCGTAGGTGGAGTAAATCTTGAAGCCGAGGTCGAAATACTTCTTGGCGATTTCGCCGATTTCTGCCTTGTCGGAATCGCGGACGGTGATGAACACGCCGCCCTTCTTCTTCATCTTGTAGCCCGCGGCGATAAGGCCCTTGTAGAGAGCCTCCTCGAGCGTGCTCGCAATGCCGAGAACCTCACCGGTGGATTTCATTTCGGGACCGAGGTGGTTATCAACGTTGATCAGCTTTTCGAAGCTGAATACGGGAACCTTTACGGCGATGTAGGGACTCTTGCGGTAGAGGCCTGTGCCGTAGCCCATATCCTTGAGCTTTTCGCCGAGCATTGCGCGGGTTGCGAGGTCGACCATCGGAACGCCCGTTACCTTGGAGATGTAAGGAATAGTACGCGAAGAACGCGGATTGACCTCGATTACGTAGAGCTCATCCTCATAGATGAGGTACTGGATGTTTACAAGGCCCTTGGTGCGCAGCTCGATCGCGAGGTTGCGTGAGCTTTCGACGATGATCTCGGTCATTCTGTCGGTGATGTTCCAAGCGGGATATACCGCGATCGAGTCGCCCGAGTGAACGCCTGCGCGCTCAACGTGCTCCATAATGCCCGGGATGAGGATGTCCTCGCCGTCACAGATGGCGTCGACCTCAATTTCGGTGCCCTGCAAATATTTATCGATAAGAATCGGGTTTTCAATGTTCTGCGCAAGGATGATCGCCATATACTCGCGGACGTCGTCCTCGTTGAAGGCGATGATCATATTCTGACCGCCGAGCACGTAGGACGGACGGAGCAGAACGGGATAACCGATCGTATCCGCAACGCCGAGCGCCTCCTCGGTTGTCATTACGGTCACGCCGCGCGGACGCTTGATGTGATACTTTTCAAGCAGCTCGTCAAAACGCTCTCTGTCCTCAGCCATATCGATGGCGTCATAGGAGGTTCCGAGAATGTTTACACCGCTGTCGCTCATAAGCTTTGTCAGCTTGATGGCGGTCTGACCGCCGAAGGCAACGACCACGCCGTAGGGCTTTTCGGTGTTGATAATGCCCATTACATCCTCGCCGGTGAGAGGCTCAAAATAGAGTCTGTCGGCGGTGTCGAAGTCGGTGGAAACGGTTTCGGGGTTGTTGTTTACGATAACAACGTCATAGCCCGCCTGCTTGAGCGCCCATACGCAGTGTACGGAAGCGTAGTCAAACTCGATGCCCTGACCGATACGGATAGGACCTGAGCCGAATACGATAATGGTCTTTTTGTCGCTGTTGTTCTTTTCGATGAACTGGGCAGCCTCGTTCTCCTTGTCGAAGGTCGAGTAGAAGTACGGAGTCTGCGCCTCAAATTCAGCCGCGCAGGTGTCAACCATTTTATAAACGGGAACCAGCGGATCGGTCACCTTTTCGCCGCTGAACTCCTCGATCGTCTTGTCGAGGAAGCCGGTCTTTTTAGCGCGGATGTAGAGCTCGCGCGAGAGCTTGCCCTCTTTGAGCTCGTCGGCGACGTTGATGATATTTTTGAGCTTTGCGAGGAACCACTCGTCAACCATTGTGATCTCGTGGATCTGCTCAATGCTCACGCCGCGCTTTAACGCCTCGTAAAGGCAGAAGATACGTCTGTCGTCGCAGACGCTGAGGCGGTCGATGATCGACGCCTTGGACATTGCCGCAAACTCTTTGTCATCGAGGGTGTTGTGAGAAATCTCGGCGCCGCGCACAGCCTTCATAATTGCCTGCTCAAAGGTGGGAGCGATCGCCATTACCTCGCCGGTCGCCTTCATCTGGGTTCCGAGGCTGCGCTTTGCGTATACGAATTTATCAAACGGCCATTTTGGGAACTTAACGACCACATAGTCGATCGCGGGCTCAAAGCACGCGTAGGTGGTTCCCGTTACGGCGTTCTTGATTTCACTGAGGGTGAAGCCGATAGCGATTTTTGCCGCAACCTTCGCGATGGGATAGCCCGTCGCCTTGGAAGCAAGCGCGGAGGAACGCGATACACGGGGGTTGACCTCGATTACCGCGTACTCGAAGGTTTCGGGATCGAGCGCGAACTGGCAGTTACATCCGCCCTCTACCTTAAGCGCTGAGATGATGTTCAGAGCCGCTGAGCGGAGCATCTGATACTCCTTGTCGGAGAGGGTTACCGTGGGGGCGATTACGATGGAGTCGCCGGTGTGCACGCCTACGGGGTCGAAGTTTTCCATTGAGCAGATGGTGATAACGTTGCCCTCGCTGTCGCGCATTACCTCGAACTCGATCTCCTTCCAGCCCGATACGCACTTCTCAACAAGCACCTGAGTGATCGGAGAAAGCTCGAGTCCGTTGGAGGTAATTTCGATCAATTCTTCTTCATTATTTACAATGCCGCCGCCTGTACCGCCGAGGGTAAAGGCGGGACGGATGATTACGGGATAGCCGATTTCCTTTGCGAAAGCAAGCGCGGAATCGACGTCGTTGACAACGGTTGACGGAATGACAGGCTCGCCGATCTCAATCATCGTGTCCTTGAACATCTGTCTGTCCTCGGCCTTGTCGATCGTTTCGGGGTTTGCGCCGAGCAGCTTTACGCCGTATTCGTCGAGGAAGCCCTCCTTGGCAAGCTGCATTGAGAGGGTAAGACCTGTCTGACCGCCCAGTGTTGAAAGCAGGCTGTCGGGACGCTCCTTTTTGATGATGCGCTTAACGGTTTCAAGCGTAAGCGGCTCTATGTATACCTTGTCGGCCATGGCGTTGTCCGTCATAATCGTAGCCGGGTTGGAGTTGACGAGGATGACCTCCAGACCTTCCTCTTTGAGGGCGCGGCACGCCTGTGTGCCCGCATAGTCGAACTCGGCTGCCTGTCCGATGACAATCGGGCCCGAACCGATAACCATTACTCGTTTAATATCCTTTTTCAGTGGCATAGAATCCATCCTTTTCTTCTATATTCATCTGTTTCGTGTTGACTTGCTTAAACGGGGTGTTTTTACCTCACTGAGCGTTGACGTTCTGCTCTTTGTTTTTCTCGATCATATCAATGAACCTGTCAAAAAGGAACGAGGTCTCCTGCGGACCGCCGCAGGCTTCGGGGTGGAACTGAACCGAGAAGGCAGGCATATCGGTGTAGTTGACGCCCTCGCAGGTTCCGTCGTTGCCGTTAACGAAGCTGACCTCGGCGTCCTCGGGAAGGCTGTCGGAAACAACAGCGTAGCCGTGGTTCTGAGAGGTGATGAACACTCTGCCTGTGGCGAGCTCCTTGGCAGGCTGGTTAGCTCCGCGGTGACCGTAGTGGAGCTTTTCGGTCTTGCCGCCTCTTGAAAGGGCAAGAAGCTGATGTCCGAGGCAGATTCCGAAGATCGGGATCTTCTTTTCGGTCAGCTTTTTGAGCTCCTCGATAACCTGAACGTTCTCTGCGGGATCTCCGGGGCCGTTCGACAGCATAATGCCGTCGGGATTGAGCGCGAGGATTTCCTCGGCAGTGGTGTGAGCCGGCACGATTGTCAGCTTGCAGCCGCGCTTCTGAAGCTCACGTCCGATGTTGTGCTTTGCGCCGAAGTCCATAAGCGCAATGTGATACTTGTCGTTTTCGCCCTCGAAAACCTCGAACTCCTGAGAGGTCGTGCTTTCAACAGCGTCGACGATCCTGTAGTTTTTGAGCTTCTCAAGCTCCTCGGCGGTTACGTCGGGAGTATACTTGATTTTGCAGTTGAGTACGCCGTACTCGCGGACAATTCTTGTGATTGCACGGGTGTCGAGTCCGCAGATACCCGTAACTCCCTTCTCTTTTAAAAAGGTGTCAAGTTGACCCTCACAACGGAAGTTGGAAGGCTCTTGGCACCATTCTCTAACAATATAGCCCTTCAAAACGGGGGAATCTGTCTCAAAATCGGCGGGGATTACCCCATAGTTACCGATAAGCGGGAATGTCTGAAGAACCACCTGACCGAAATAGCTGGGGTCGGTGAGCGTCTCAAGATAGCCTGTCATCGCCGTAGTGAAAACAAGCTCTCCCATAGTTTCTTTTTCGGCGCCGAAGGCTGTGCCCTCGAATACCTCGCCGTTTTCAAGAATCAAATAAGCTTTGCGATCCATATTCTCTTCCTTTCATAGGTAATAGGTTATATGTAATCGGTTACGGTACGCATTCAGCGTTCCCTTAACACATAACTCTCAGTTTTGATACGTCTGAATAACCTGCTTTGCGACCTCGAGGCGGCTGACGCGCAGATCCATAGCCTGCTTTTCGAGATAGCGGTGCGCCTGTTCCTCGCTCATATTCAGACAGGTCACGAGCAGAAGCTTTGCCCTGTCGACAATTTTGAGATCCTCAACCATCGTTTTGAGCTCCTCGTTTTCACGCTCCATTTTAATAATGCGCGTGCGGAAGCAGTCGGTGAATTGCAGATAGTGGTGGAACAGGTGTTTATTGATAGGCTTTGCGATGACCAGAACGCCGTGCTTATTGAGCATAT
>ONIJ01000107.1 GCA_900317875.1 uncultured Eubacteriales bacterium | reverse complement strand
GTCGAGTATATTGTTCTACCCTCCTCAATATGAGCCGACTCAGAGGCTCATATTTGTACCCCTCATTTTTTACAGACAAACAAAACGCCGGGCGTGAAAGCGCCCGGCGTTTTGTCGTTATTTTTTCTCCGCGATCACAACGTAGCGGTTTGTAACTCCGTTGTCGGTGGTGCAGGTAATCAGGGTAAGAAGCTGCCGCCCTTCCTTGATATAGATGTCGGAGGTGTCGTTCGGCGAAATGGTTTTGGTTTCGATGACCTCGTAGTCGATCGACTCCCAGTAGTTGTTGACCGTTATCACATCGCCCTTGCCGAGCCCTTTGATATTGTCAAAGAAGATCCTGCCGATATATCCCGTGTGCGCCGCAATTGCGCAGTTGGTGCTTTTTTCGTCGAGCGGAAGCGAGGTGTTGCAAAGGTGAGCCGCTCCGTAGCTCATAACGTCCTCGTTCGCGCCGAGGTAAACGGGCAGCCGCATTCCGATTTCGGGCGCGGTAAGGTAGCAGTAGAAATTTGAAAGCCCGTATTTGGACATATCGAGCGCCGCCGTGGTGTAGTCCGAGGTGTCAACGGTGCCCTGGTTGTTTATCAGGCCGTGGTTGTATTCGATGCTGTCGGTGTGCAGCATTTCAAGGTCATATTTGAACACGATCGGCGCACCGCCAAGGCGGTTGCCTTTTGCGCTCAGCGGAAAGCCGTTTTTGTCGATATAGCCCAGCTCGATCGCCTCGCTGCGGCTTTTGGCGGGCTTTGCCTGCTTTGCTTCCTCGTCGCCGTTTTCCGCCGCTTCTTTGATATAGGGCGGAAGGTACTCCTCTACCGCGTTCTCGGAACGCTTTACAAAGGCTTCGATAGCGTCGTTGGCTCTGGTCTTTCCGATCTCGTTTGATATGATCGGGAACAGAATCAAGCCGATCCCCGCGGCGAGGAGAACGCAGGCTATGATTATTACGATCTTCTTCCACATATCAGCCGCTCTCCTCCTCTGACTCGGAGGTGCCGCCGCCCGTTTCTGTTTCGGCTTTTTCGGCTTTTTCGGCTTGTTCCTTTTCGGCGCGTTTGCGCTTGCTGCGGCTTGCCCTTATGCCGACAAAAACTACCGCCGCAACCACCAGCACAAAGCAGGCGATCAGAATACCCATCGTCAAAAAGCTGATACGGTAGCCGAAGAAATAGATGTAGCCGCTGTCGACGCTCACGCTCGAAATAAATGCCTCGTTGCTTTCCTCGTTATAGGGCACGCGCGTTCCGCGGACTATCAGGCGGTGAGTGTTTACGCCGTAGGGCGTGCAGGTCAGCAGAGTGACGTGATCCTCGCCGTTGATAACGTAGAGATCCGAGGTGTCCTCGGGATCGATCACCTTGACCTTGTCAACCTCGTATTTGAGGGTGCGGTCAAGAACGTGAATGTAAAAAGCGTCGCCGTTTTCCATATCGGTCAGATAGTCAAAGAAGGTTTTTGTGGGAAATCCCGTGTGCGCCGAAATTACGCTGTGGGTGCTCTCGCCGCCTACAGGGAAGGAGGTGTTGTCGAGGTGACCGGCGTAGCTGTCGAGAACCTCCTTTGAGGTTCCGTGATATATCGGAAGATACACGTTGATTTTCGGGATCGTAACATAGCCGATAAGTCCCTTGCCGTTGACGTCAAAGGTTTCGCGGTAGTGAGCTCCGATTTTTTCGTAAGACTCCGCGTCAAACGGGTCGGTGAGGATGACCGTGTCGATCAGACTGTGGTTGTATTCGTCAGCCTCCGCAAACAGCGCGTCGATTTTTTCATCGCCGAGCGACGAGAACTTTTTGATTTCCGCCTCCGCTTCCTGGCGCGAGGCGATGTTGTTGACCACCGAGCTTACGAGCGGGTAGCATAAAAAACCCAGCCCGACTATAAAAACAAGCACGATGGCGATTATCGGGATAATCTTTTTCATAATTTCTTCCTTGCTGAATCATTGCTGCGCTCCTATCACTTTGGAGCGTGTTTTCATTATAGCACATCCAAAGCAATAATTTCAATACCGTTTGTTTTCTTGTTGCGGTAATTAGTAATAAGTCCTCGTCATTGCGGTTACAGTGCGGACTCACACGTGCGCTGTGAAATTTCTTCCGAACCGCAACTTGCGGCGGGCTTGAACGGCGACCGAAAAAACAGAAAGCCGGAAATAACAGAAAACCGTTGACTAATGCGATAAAAAAGCGTAGAATATACTTTGAATGGACTGATTAAAATGAACCGTGTCATAACCGCAAAATACAATTTATCCGCGCTGAGCATTTTCCGCGGTATTCTCAACCGAAGTGTGCCGCGCGCGTTCTACAGACTGCTGTGCGCGCTCGACAGCGAGCCCGATGTTTTTCTCAGGCAGTACGGTGAATTCTACTCGCTGATCTGCGAGAGAGGCTGCAGCGAAAGCCTCGCCTACTCATTCACCGAGGCGGCGCTGTTCGATGAGAACTGCTTCACCCGTCTTGCCGCGGGCGGCAGGGAAGGAGAGCTCTCCGATGAGGCTCTCAGAGCCGTGCGCCGCGACTGCGAGGCGATTTTGCTCGCCGCTAATCTTCAGAGCGACGAGGTGCTGCGCGCTTATCCGCGATTTGATGAGATCGCCGAGGTAGCCGACTCCCTTCCCCGGTGGAAAAGCGGCGACTGCGCCGAAAGCTTCCGTATGTTTGACGGCTCGCTCAAGGCGGTGGCGAAATATTACCGCGAGAACGGCTGCGGAATGTTCGCCCGCTACAAGGCGTTTATCTGGCGCGACGGCGACATCCGTCCCGTGCTCAACTACGACACAGTGTCGCTCGACGAGCTGACGGGCTACGAGCGGCAGCGCGGCAAGGTTATGGACAACACAAGGGCGTTTCTCGACGGCAAGAGCTGCAACAACTGCCTGCTCTACGGCGATATGGGCACCGGCAAAAGCTCCACGGTCAAGGCGCTCGCCAACGAGTTCCGCCGCGAGGGGCTGAGAATTGTCGAAATGCCGAAGGAGCGGCTGATCGATTTCCCGCTGCTCGCCGACAAAATCGCCCACCTTCCGATGCGGTTCATAATTTTCATTGACGACCTGTCCTTCCAGCACCAGGATCAGAGCTACACAACGCTCAAGGCGGTGCTCCAGGGAGGTCTGGCGGCTCAGCCGTCAAACGCGCTGATTTACGCGACCTCAAACCGCAGACACATCGTAAAGGAGCGGCTTTCCGACCGCTCTTCAGAGGTCGACGACATAAACACCCGCGACAATATGCAGGAAACCCTGTCGCTGTCCGACCGCTTCGGACTTGCCGTGTGCTACTCTGCGCCTTCCAAGGATGAATTTCTGGAGATCGTGCGCGCAATGGCAGCGCGGCGCAAAGTGGAGCTCTCGGACGAAAAACTTTGCGCGGGTGCCGAACGCTTTGCGCTCAGCCGCGGCGGACGTTCTCCGCGCTGCGCGAAGCAATACGTAGAATCACTATTTTGCTGAGTAAATTGGAGGATTTTATGAAAAAGAAGCTGTTATCACTGATTATGGCAGCGGCGACGGCAGCGCTGTCCGCCGTTGTGCTCACAGGCTGCGGCGACAAGGAATATCCCGTGGAAGTCGCCAACTACAAGATCGAAAAGGAGCCGAACAACATCGTAGTTCTCGACGCTCCGACTGCCGACATCATTTCCTACATCGGCTACGACCGCAAAATCGTAGGAAGAAGCGACGAGGTCAGCCAGGAGGCTCTCAAGGGCGCTCCCTCAATGGGAGGAGCGGAAGATCCCGATGTAAAGAAGATCAAGGCCGAGGAAGCGGAAATCGTGTTCGCTGCCGATTCAATCAAAGCGACCGCAAAGAAAGAGCTGACCGACAAGGATGTCAAGGTCATCACCCTGCAAAGGCCCGAAACACTCACCGAGGTTGAAACCAACTACGAGACGCTCGGAAAGATCCTCGGCGGCAAAAAAAGCGGACTTGACGAGGGCAAGCAGGCGTTTAAAAAGTTCAAGGGCGAGCTCGAAAAAATCAGGGACAGCATAGACCGCGTCGACGGAGCCGTAAGACCGACTATCTGCTATATTTACCTCGATGAACAAAATCGGCTCAGACCTCTCACGACCGGTCATCTCGGCAGCTTGCTTATGGCGGATTACACCAACTGCGACGCTATCAACAGCTCCGAATGGGACACAAACGTAAACAAGACCTTCAGCGGCGTCAACATCAACTACATCTTCTATAACGACGATGCGACTCTCGAGGCGATCAAGAAGGATGACGACCTTAAAAAAAGCACCGCTGTGATTTCAAACAGTATGCAAAAAATCCCTTACGAAAATCTTTGCTGCCCGGGGCAGACAGCGATCGATACGCTGAATACGATGGTTAAATTCATCTACGGCGGCACGGCGTCATCATCTCCCGATCAGCCTCCCGCAACCCAGCCCGCAACCCAGCCCGCAACC
>ONIJ01000030.1 GCA_900317875.1 uncultured Eubacteriales bacterium | reverse complement strand
GGCTTCAACACCCTCATTGTTCAGGCGCGGCCGTTTTGCGACGCGATTTACGATTCCAAGCTATTCCCCTCCTCGCACATTCTCTCGGGCGAGCAGGGAAAAAGCGCGGGCTATGACGCGCTGAAAGCAGTATGCGAGATCTGCAGTGAAAAGGAGCTGAGCGTGCACGCGTGGATAAATCCCTACCGCGTGACCTCGAACAAGACTCCGGCAAAGCTGAGCGAGGACAATCCCTGCGTCAAGGACGAGAGCCTTGTGCTCAAAACAGGCGAAGGCATAATTCTGGACCCCTCAAACGAGAAGGCGAGAAAGCTGATCGAGGACGGCGTGCTTGAGATCGCCGAGAATTACGATGTGGACGGGATACAGTTCGACGACTACTTCTATCCTGCCGACATCGAAGATCAGGACAGCGCGCAATACAAGGCTTATCTGAGCGCCGCGCCCAAGAACTCGGCGATGAGCCTTGAAACCTGGCGCAGCTTCAACGTCAATCTTCTCATATCCGAGACGTATCTTGCGCTTCACAAAAACTGTCCCGGCGTGGCTTTCGGGATCTCTCCGCAGGGAAACCTGGGCAACAACCAAGGACTGAGCGCCGACGTGGTGAGCTGGTGCGAGAAACGCGGATACATCGACTACATCTGTCCGCAGATCTATTTCAGCCTGAACAATCCCGCGCTCGGCTTTGAGGCGGCGCTTGAGGACTGGACAGAGCTCGACTTTGCCGAAGGAGTCAAACTATATGTGGGGCTCGCGGGCTACAAGGCAGGCAGCGACGCGGACGAAGGCACGTGGCTCAGCGCAACTGACATACTCGCGCAGGAGGTTAATATTCTTAATAAGAATAAAGAAGTGTCGGGCTTTATGCTCTACGCCTATCCGAGCCTGCTCGACGAAAACGCCGCCGCGGAAATCAAGAATCTGAGGGAGGCGATCAGATGAGCTCGCCCTCGCAGAAGTCGTCCGATGACGAAATTATGCGTACCTTGCGGATCTCTCCGCAGAGCGAGTGATCGGTTGAAGCGACGTGAACGGGCGTGTAGTTTTTGGTGTAGCCCTCAAGAAAGCCGCGGCGCAGGCGCTCGAACAGCACGTCCTCGGTGAGCCCGACCTGAGATTTCAAAAACTCGCGGCGCGAGCTGTCGGTGAGCTCGCCCATCAGAGCGGCGCGCCTCTCCTTCTCGGCGGGACTTACGTGGTCGGGCATTTTCTCGGCGCGAGTGCCCTTTCGAACCGAATACGGAAAAACGTGAACCTTCGCAAAGCCTATGCTTCCGACAAATTCCATTGAGGACTTGAAATCCTCCTCGCTCTCTCCCGCGAAGCCGACCATCACGTCGGTCGTCATCGAGGAGTTGTCAAAGGCGGCGCGGAGGTTTTTTACTATCTCGGCGTACTGCGCGGAATCGTAGTGGCGGTTCATCGCCTTAAGCGTCCTGTCGCAGCCGCTCTGCAAAGAAAGGTGGAACTGAGGACAGAACTTTTCCTGCGCGGCAAGCCGGGCGATCAGCGGAGCGTCCATCTGCTCGGGTTCGAGGGAGCCGAGTCGCACGCGCTCGATACCGTCAACGGCGCAGGCTGCCTCTACGGCGTCGGCGAGGTCGAAGTCCTCGCCCTGACCGTAGGCGGAAAGATTTATTCCCACGAGCACGACCTCCCTGTAGCCGCTGTCGGCGACGGTTCTCAGCTCCGATTTAAGATCGTCAAGCGGCTTCGAGCGCACTCTGCCGCGCGCGTAAGGAATTATGCAGTAGGAGCAGAAGCGGTTGCAGCCGTCCTCGATTTTGATGAAGGCGCGGGTGTGCTCGCCGAAGGAAGACACAGTGAGGTTCTCATAGGTTCCGCCGGTATTGAGGTGTGCGGGAATGTCAACGCGGCGTATCTTGTCGGCGAGAAATGCCTTAAGCTCCGGAATAAGTCTGCCGCGCTCGCGGTTTCCTATCACTATGTCGCAGCCCTCGAACCTTTCGGTTTCATCAGGGAACGCCTGCGGCATACAGCCCGTTAATACTATTATACCTTCGGGGTTGTTTCTTCTGACGCGGTTGATGAGCTTGCGGTTCTTTGAGTCGCTCACCGCCGTGACCGTGCAGGTATTGATGACGGTTATGTCCGCTTTTTCCTTATCCTCCGACAAAAAATAGCCGTGGCGCAGCAGGTCCTCGCGCATCGCCTGCGACTCATATTGATTAACCTTGCAGCCGAGCGTAAGTATATTAAAATTCATAAATATGTTCTTCCTTTTTGTTAATAATATTGATTTTGTTGTATTTTGCAATAATCACTTGATTTAGTAATAAAAAAGTGCTAATATATTATTACAGTAATGTAACAAGAAAACTTATCGTAATATTTTGAGGTGATTCATATGTTCTCTTTACCTATTTCCGCTATCAATAAAAACGGTCTTATCGATATATTTGAAACATTGGCTCAGTTTCCTAATATTATGATGATGATCAGATCGGGCGACTACACGGTTGACGCCCACTCGCTTATCGGAGTTTTTTCGCTTGACATAAATAAGCCTATCGAGCTTATTCTCGAAAAGGAACCTGATGATGAATTCAAGAGCGCGATCTCACGCTTTATTCCGGCAGCCGTGCACTGAAAATAATATCTAAACACAAGCCCTATGACAGCGATGTCATAGGGCTTATTTTATCAGCTGTTTTTATCAACCTTGTGGAACTGCTTTAAGTTCTGCGTTTTTTTGCTGCGGCTGTCGATTTCCGCGAGAACATCCTCGAGCGGGATACCCTGATCAACCATCATAACGATGAGGTGATAGAGCAAATCGGCAATCTCATAGATCGTGTCGGCGTGCTCGCCGTTCTTTGCCGCGATTATTACCTCGGCGCTCTCCTCGCCGACCTTCTTGAGAATCTTGTCGATGCCCTTGTCAAGAAGATAGCAGGTGTATGAGTTTTCGATAGGATTGTCGCGTCTGTGCTCGATCGTCTTGTAAAGATTTGTGAGCACCAGTTTTTCTTTTTCAGCCATTTTAGTTCCTCCTATTTCAATTTTTTAAAGAAGCATGAGTGATTGCCTGTGTGACACGCCGCTCCCGTCTGCTCAACGGTAATAAGCAGGGTGTCGTCGTCGCAGTCGGCGAAGATGTCGACCACCTTCTGGAAGTGGCCCGAGGTAGCTCCCTTGTTCCAGAGCTCCTGCCGGCTTCTCGACCAGAACCACGTATAGCCGGTTTCAAAGGTCTTTTGAAGGCTTTCGCGGTTCATATAGGCGAGCATAAGAACCTCGCCGGTCGATTTTTCCTGCACGATTGCGGGAATAAGTTCCGATTTAATAAAATATCTGTCTAAATCCATATTATTTCCTTAGATTTTTTTCGTCATTTCAATCGCCTGTCTGAGGTCAAGGTTTCCGCTGTAAATCGCCTTGCCGCAGATCGCGCCGTAGATGTCGAGATTAGAAAGAATGAGAATGTCCTTTAAAACCGCGACTCCGCCGCTTGCGATGATGTTGCAGCTCACCTCGTGAGTGAGATCGTCGAGCTGCTTGAGGTTGGGACCTGAGAGCATTCCGTCGCAGTCGATGTCGGTGAACACGATCGTGCACACGCCGACGTCCTCCATACGCTTTGCAAGCTCAATGTAGTCGACCTCGCTGTTGTCGAGCCAGCCCTCAGCCTGAACCATTCCGTTCTTGGTGTCGATGCCGATGACGATCCTTTCGCCGTATTCCTTTACCGCGTCGATCACGAGCTGAGGATTTTTGACCGCCGCCGAGCCGAGGATCACCCTGTCGATACCGCGGCTGAGATAATACTCAACGGCTTTCATATTGCGGATGCCTCCGCCTACCTCGACCTTGAGTCCCGAGCTTTTCGCAACGTCGGAAATCAGGTCGGCGTTGATGAGCTTGGCGTCCTTTGCGCCGTCGAGGTCTACCATATGCATCCACTCGGCGCCGGCGTCGGCAAAGCTCTTTGCGGCGATATAGGGCGACTCAGCCACCTTTTCGGCGGTTTCGTAAATTCCCTTTTTAAGGCGGACGCAGTTGCCGTCCTTTATGTCAATTGCGGGTAAAATAATCATTTATAGCACTCCCTTTGTCGAAAGAGGTTTGCCGCTGCCGTTCTGCCTTACGGCGAGCCTGAGCGCGTGCGCCGCAGCCTTGTAGAGCGCCTCGGCGATGTGGTGCGAATTGTCGCCGTAGATTGACTTCATATGCAGCGTGATCCCGGCGTTGTACGCGAGCGCGCGCATAAACTCCACGGTCAGGGCGCAGTCGTATTCGCCGCAGACTGCCTGCGGAAACCGAGCGTCAAACACCAGAAACGGTCTGCCGCTGACATCGACCGAAGCGAAGGCGAGCGCCTCGTCCATCGGAACATAAAAGCTGCCGAAGCGGTCGATCGAGCCCTTGTCGCCAAGCGCCTTTGAAAAAGCCTGACCGAGCACGATGCCCGTGTCCTCGACGGTGTGGTGGCCGTCGACCTGCAGATCGCCCTTAACGCTCACGGTAAGCCCGAAGCCGCCGTGAGTGGCAAAGGAATTGAGCATATGGTCAAAGAAGCCGATACCGGTGTCAATGCTTACCTCGCCGCCGTCAAGACAGAGCGTGAGGCTGATGTCGGTCTCCTTGGTTTTTCTCTCAATGGAAGCTGTTCTCATCGGTTCACCTCTCAAAATAATCCTTCAGCGCCCCAAGCACCGCCCGGACCTCGCTTTCGGTGCCCGCGGTGATGCGCAGGTAATCGCCCATAAGGCGCACCACAATGGACCTGCCCTTCAAATACTCCCAGATTTCGCGGGGATTTGAGATCTTTACAAAAACGAAGTTTGCGACGCTTTCATAGACGGTCGCGTCAGCCATACCGTCCGTGAGCTGTACAAGTCCATTATACAATATTTCTTTGTTTCTGACAATAATTTTTTGTCTGTTTTGTAAATATTCTTTATTTTTATATATTACCTCTCCGAACGCCTGCGAAATGCTGTTGACGTTGTAGGGAGATTTTACCGCTTGGATCGCACGGGCGATCGCGGTATTTGCGACCGCGAAGCCGAGTCTGAGCGCAGCCGCGCCGACGAGCTTTGAAGCGGTGCGGAAGATGATGAGGTTTGAATAATCCTCGATCTTGTCGAGCAGGCTCTCGGTCCAGAAGTCCATATACGCCTCGTCGAGAATGACGAGCGCCTCGACCGAGCTTACGAGCTTTTCCGCCTGAGCGCGGTCTATTCCTCTGCCCGTGGGGTTGCAGGGATTTGAGAAGATAACGAGTTTTATGCCGTCGGCGTTGATTTTTTCGATCAGCGCGTCGACGTCGATGTCGAGGCTGCCGTTCTTTTGAAAGCCCGCGCACTCGACCTCGCAGATCGAGGAATAGAAGTTGTACATCGAGAAATCGGGAGAAACGACGAGCATTTTATCGCCCTTTTCCAGAAATGCGGACTCGATTAAAAAGATTAACTCGTCCGAGCCGTTGCCCGCGGTGACGAACTCGGGCTTCACGCCGTAATATTCCGCAAAAGAATTAACGAGCTTAGCCGCGAGCGGATCGGGATAGCGGTTGAAGGAGATCTCATCCAGCTTTTCCCTGAGCTGAGCGCGGATCTCCCCGGGAAGATTCTCGGGGCACTCGTTGGCGTCGAGGCGGATCTCGTAGGTTCCGCTGATGGGCTCGTACGGCACGAGATTTTTTATTTTATCGTTAAGCTGATACATATTAAACCGTCCTTAGTCAAGGTCAAAGCGAACCTTGACGGAATTTGCGTGCGCGGTGAGGCTCTCCGCCTCGGCAAAGCGCACAACGTCCTGAGCGTCGGCTCTGAGGGCTTCCTCGGTGTAGTAGATGAAGCTGGACTTCTTGATGAAGCTGTCGACCGAAAGCGGCGAGAAAAATCTCGCGGTGCCGCTTGTGGGCAGAACGTGGTTCGGCCCCGCGAAGTAGTCGCCGAGCGGCTCGGGACTGTAGTTGCCGAGGAATACCGAGCCCGCGTTGTCGAGCTTGCCGACGTATTCCATCGGATTTGCGCAGCAGACCTCGAGGTGCTCGGGAGCGAGCTCGTTTGCGAAGTCGATAACCTGCGCGATGTCGCTGCACACGATGATCGCGCCGAAGTTGTCGAGCGAGGACTCGATTATCTCCCTGCGCGAGAGCGTCTGAACCTGGCGCCCGATCTCCTCCTTTGTCTGCTCGGCGAGCTCAGCGGAGTCGGTGAGCAGGATCGAGGAAGCGAGGCGGTCGTGCTCCGCCTGGCTCATAAGGTCGGCGGCGAGGAATTTCGGGTTTGCGGTTTTGTCCGCGACGATCAGGATCTCGCTGGGACCTGCGATCATATCGATGTCGACCGTGCCGTAGAGGAGCTTTTTCGCGGTGGCGACAAAGATGTTTCCGGGGCCGACGATCTTGTCTGCCTTGGGCACGGTTTCGGTGCCGAAAGCCATTGCCGCTATCGCCTGAGCACCGCCCATCAGGAAGATCCTGTCGACGCCCGCCTGCTTTGCCGCGGCGATGATGTCGGGGTTGGGGGTGCCGTCCTTCTGGGGAGGCGTGCACATCACGATCTCCTTAACGCCCGCGATTTTTGCGGGGATGGCGTTCATAAGCACCGAGGACGAAAGCGCCGCCGTGCCGCCGGGAACATAGATCCCCACACGGCTGAGTCCGCGCACGCGCTGTCCCATAATCACGCCGTTTTCCTTGGTGGTGAGCCAGCTCTGCTGAACCTGTCTTTGGTGGAAGTCGGCGATGTTTGCCGCCGCCTTTTTGACGGTTTCAAGGAAGGCTTTGTCGCACTTTGCGATGATCTCATCCATTTCACCGGCGGTTATCTCGGCGTGCTCGGGAGCCTTGCCGTCAAACTTTATCGTGTATTCGCGCACCGCCCTGTCGCCGTTTTCGCGGACGTTGTCGATGATTTCCGAAACGGTCGGGATCACGTTTTTGTCGGAGCTCTGCGCCCTCTTTTTGAGGTATTCTATAAATTCATATTCTTTCTTGCCATCGGCAATGACAGTTTTTATCATTTTGTCACGTCCTCCAGTTTTTTCTGCAGCTCCTCGATCTCGTTCTTTCTGAGCTTGAGGCTTGCGGTGTTGGCGATGAGTCTTGCGGAAATATCCGTCACCCATTCGATGACCTCAAGGCCGTTCGCCTTGAGAGTTGAGCCTGTTTCGACGATGTCGACGATGCCGTCGGAGAGTCCGACGAGCGGAGCGAGCTCAACAGAGCCTTCTATTTTGATTATCCGAACGTCCATATTTTTGTCGTCAAAAAACGCGCGCGTTACGTTCGGGTATTTTGTCGCAATCGTTTTGGTGTTGTAGCCGCCGTAAAAATCGGCGTCCTTCTTAGTGGCGAGGGCAAAGCGGCACTTGCCGAAGCCGAGGTCGAGCAGCTCGTAGAAGGACGAGCCGTTTTCGAGGATGGTGTCCTTGCCCACAACGCCGAGGTCGCAGACTCCGTGCTCCACATATGTAATAACGTCGGCTGCCTTTGCAAGCACTACCTCAAAGTCGTTGTCGCCGATCGGGAGAATGAGCCTTCTGCCCTTGTTTCTGACCTCGTCGCAGTTGTACCCGATTTTTTCGAGCAGCTCGATCGTCGTTTTTTCAAGTCTGCCCTTTGTCAGGGCAATTCTCAACGGCTGCATACGATCACCTCCGCAATTCCTCTTTTTTCGGCAAAGCTCTTTGTCTGCTCAAGCGTTTCGAGCACGCTGAACTGAGCCTTTTTGCCTTCCTTGTTGAGCTTCTCCACGAGCGCGATACCCTCGAGCTCGCAGCCGTCCCCGGCGAAAACGAGGACGTCGGGATTGTCGGAGTAGCTTACGTTAGCGTCGGAAAGGGTTTTGAGCGTGACCGCGTCGGTGTCGATCGCAAAGCCCGCCGCGCCCATCGGGAAATCGAACTCACTGAGCAGCTCGTCATATCTGCCGCCCGAAAGCACTGCGTCGCCGATCCCGCTGATGTAGCCTGTGAAAACGATCCCCGTGTAGTAATCGTTGCGCTGAACGAGTCCGAGGTCGATGATCAGCTTGTCGCCCAAACCGAGCGCCAAAAGGCTTGTGTAGATCTTATGCAGGTAGTCGAGCGCCTGAACCGCCTTTGTTCCCTGACAGATCTCGTACGCCTTGGAGAAAACCTCTTCCCCGCCGAACAGCGACGGAAGGCTGCGGATAGCCGAGACCGCTTTGCAGGGCTCGAGCTTGTCGAGCAGGTTGTTGAGCGCGGAATAGTTTTTGCCCTCGATAGAGAGTCTTATTTTTTCTTTATAAGAATTATTTATTTCGAGCTCGTCGGACAGCGCGTCAAAAACCTCCGCGTGGCCGAGCTCGATTCTGAAATCGCCCGCCACGGACTTTAAAGCACGTACGGCGGTGGTGATGATTTCAAGGTCGGCTCTTACGCCCTGAACGCCGAGCAGCTCGACGCCCATCTGCATCATTTCGTTCCTTCTGCCCGTGAGCGTGGGATTGTTGCGGTAGACCGCCTGCTTGTAGTAAAGGCGGACGGGCATTACGTTGTTTTGCAGGCGGGTGGAAACCATTCTCGCTATCGGGAGCGTGGAATCGGGACGAACCACCATCAGCCTGCCCTTGTTGTCGCAGAGCTTGAACATATCCTCCTGAGAAATTCCGCTGCAGGGCAGCGAGAAAACATCGTAGAACTCAATTCCCGGAGTTATTACCTTTTTAAAGCCCCTTTCGGTAAAGACCTTTTCGATTCTGCCGCAGACGTCGTCCATTGCGGAGCACTCGGCAAACAAAAAGTCCTTCATTCCCTCGGGAGTCATTTTCAAATATTTTTTCATATTACCCTCTCAAAACGCTTTAGCGTGATAATGCGCTAATATATTACCATAATAAATTATTTCTGTCAAGCCTCGCCGCACAATCGGGTTTCAAAGCCGAGATCCGATTGTGCGGCAATTGCATTATTTTACATCATTTTACATTGTTTCGGATGTTGTCGGTAAAGGACTCATCGTTCTTGCCGGTTTCTTCCGCGGTTTTGTCCGAGGCTTCCGCCGCGGCCCCGGTTTCCGCGCCGCCATCTTCATCTTTCTTTCCGAGATGCAGGAGCTTGTGCAGCTTTTTGCGCTGCTCCTGCTCCTTTTCGGCGCGGATTTTGCGCTGCTCCTCGGCGATCTGAGTGTAGTTGAGGACGTGGAAGTCGAGCGCCTCCTGAGCGATCTTGCCCTTTTCCTCAATTTTGTTGCGGGCTCTTTTGGCGACGAGCGTATAGATCACCGCATAGATCGGAGCTCCGAGCACGCAGCCGAGCATACCGAAAAGCGCTCCGCCGACAATGACGCTGAAAAGCACCCAGAAGCTCGAAATCCCGAGCTGGTTGCCGATGATGTTGGGCTTGAGGATGTTGCCGTCGATCTGCTGCAGCACGATCATTATAACAATGAACCACAGCGCGAGCCACGGATCGATAAGCAGCAGAATGAAGCCGCTGGGTATCGCTCCGATAAACGGTCCGAAGAACGGAATGATGTTGGTCACTCCGCAGATGACCGCGATGAGCGCGGCGTAAGGAAACTGGAAAATAGAGAGCGTGATGAAGAAAAGCACCCCGATGACCGCCGCGTCGATGATGTCGCCCACGAGGAAGCGGCCGCATTTTGTGTCGGTGATGTCCACTATTTCATAGAGCTTGGGAAGGTACTTTATCGGGACAAAGGCTACGGCGAGCTTTTTGATCTGACGGCAGAGCTGTTCCTTGAAGATGAGGAAGTAGATTGAGATCATAAAGCCCATCAGGAAGTTGTATACGCCCATTGCAAAGTCTGCGATGAAGCCCTTGAGCCAGTTGAGAACTCCGTTTGTGACGTCCTGGCTGCCCGTGAGGAAGTTTGACACGCCCGAGATGACGTCGTCCTGATTGATATTCTGCAAAAACGGAATGTTCATTTCGGATAATTTAGCCGAGTACTCCTGCACGGTCGCCTCAACCGACTTGATGTATTTCGGCGAATCGTTTGCGAGCTTTGACAGGCTGTTGATGATCTGAGGAATGAGGATCATAATCAGCGCCACAAATATCGCGATCATCAGCGTGTAGGTGATGATTAGCGAAATCGGCTTTCTGAGCTTTTCGAGCGACTTGTGCTTGGTTCCCATTTTTCCGAAAACCTTGGTGCAGAAAAACTTGTAGGGAAAGTTAAGGATATACGCGATCAAAAAGCCGATCAAAAAAGGTGTGAGGATGTTGATGATCGTCTTTAAAACACCCCAGAACCACGAGATGTTGATGAAAAAGAAAATCAAAAACACCGCAAAAGCAGTTACCAGCAGGACATTTTTCATACTTGTCAGGTTTTTCTTCAAAGAAATCACTCCTTAAAACAAAGACATCTGAGAGCTTTCGGGAAGTCCGCTGAGCACGCCGACGCTCTGGAGCGTCTCGATGACCGCCTTTGTCACTTTTGTTTTTATCTGAACATCCTCGATCGAGAGATATTCCTTTGTCTTTTTCCCCTCTTCCGCGAGCGCGACAGCCGCCGCGTCGCCTACGCCTGCGAGCGATGAGAACGGCAGGCGGATCTTTCCGTCCTCGACGACGAACATCGACGCCTCGGACTTGTAAATATCTACGGGCAGCACCTCAACGCCGCGCGCGAGCATTTCGTTGACGATCTGAAGGGTTGCGTAATCCTTCTCGTCCTTGTCGCTCGCCTCGTGAGCGCTCTGGAGCTGCTTGATTTGGTTCATTCTCGCCTTGACCGCGCTGTGGCCGCGCATAAGCAGGGCGCCGTCGAGGTTTTCGCTGCGCACCGTAAAGTACGCCGCGTAGTATTCGGTAGGCTTGTGAACCTTGTACCAGCCGAGCCGCAGCGCCGCGATCATATAAGCGGCGGCGTGCGCCTTGGGGAACATATACTTGATTTTCATACACGAGTCGATGTACCACTCGGGAACATTGTGCTCGCGCATCGCCTTGAAGTGCTCCTCGGTGAGGAGCTTGGTGGCGTTGCCCTTACGTACGATCTCCATAATCTTGAACGCCATTGAGTCCTCGAGTCCCTTGTGCATAAGGTAGGTCATAATCGAGTCACGCGTTCCGATAACCTCGGAGATCGTGCAGGTGCCGTTGTGGATGAGCTCCTGAGCGTTGCCCAGCCAAACGTCGGTGCCGTGCGACAGTCCCGAGATCTGAAGAAGGTCGGTGAAGGTCTTGGGCTTTGCCTCGATGAGCATTCCGCGAACAAAGCCCGTGCCGCACTCGGGAATGCTGAAGGTGCCCGTCTGGGAGTCGATGTCCTCGGGCTTTACGCCGAGAGCCTTTGTCGAGGTGAACAGCGACATTACGTCGGGATCGCTCATCGAAACGTTCATTACTGGGATGCCCGTGAACATTTCAAGGTAGTGATAGATCGTCGGAACATCGTGTCCGAGCTCGTCGAGCTTGGTGATGGTGTCGTGTATCGAATGGAAATCGAAGTGAGTCGTGATGTTGTCGGACTTCATATCGTTGGCCGGATGCTGAACGGGACAGAAGTCGAACACCTCGTTCGTGCGCGGAACAACGACCATTCCTCCCGGGTGCTGACCGGTTGTGCGCTTAACGCCGGTGCAGCCCTTCGCGAGCCGCTTGATCTCAGCCTTGTTGCAGGTTATCCCGCGCTCCTCGAGGTATTTCTTCGCAAAGCCGATTGCGGTTTTTTCCGCGACGGTCGAGATCGTGCCCGCCTTGAATACGTTGTCCTTGCCGAAAAGCTGTTCGGTGTAGCGGTGAGATTTTGACTGATACTCGCCGCTGAAATTGAGGTCGATATCCGGGACCTTGTCGCCCTTGAAGCCGAGGAAGGTTTCGAACGGGATCTCGTGGCCGTCCTGATCCATATGGGTGCCGCATTCGGGACAGTCCTTCGGAGGAAGGTCAAAGCCCGAGCCGTAGCTGCCGTCGGTGATGAATTCGCTGTGCTTGCATTTGGGGCAGATGTAGTGCGGACAGAGCGGATTTACCTCGGAGATACCCGACATCGTGGCGACGAAGGACGAGCCTACCGAACCACGCGAGCCGACGAGATAGCCGTGCGCCTCGCTGTCGGCAACGAGCTTCTGGGCGGTCATATAGAGCACCGAGAAGCCGTAGGTAGTGATCGAGTTGAGCTCCTTGTCGAGCCTCGCCTTTACGATTTCGGGGAGCGGATCGCCGTATTTTTTCTTGGCGCGCTCCCATGTAATCGAGATCAGCTGCTCCTGCGCGCCCTCGATGAACGGCGGGAAGGTGCCCTTTGGGATCGGGCGGATGTCCTCGCACATATCGGCGATCTTGTTGGGATTGGTGACTACCACCTCATAAGCCTTGTCCTTGCCGAGCCACTCAAATTCCCTGAGCATTTCGGCGGTGGTGCGGAAATAGAGCGGAGCCTGGTTGTCGGCGTCCTTGAATTTAAGCGCCGCCTGAAGTATCTTGCGGTACTCGTTGTCATAGGGGTCGATGAAGTGGACGTCGCAGGTAGCGCAGACGGGCTTTCCGAGCTCCTTTCCGAGCTTTATTATCGTGCGGTCGATCTGCCGCAGCTCGTCCACGGATTTGAAGGTGCCGTTGCGTATCAGAAACTCATTGTTGCCCGAGGGCTGGATCTCAAGATAGTCATAGAACGAGGCTATCTGTTTGATTTCTCCCCAGGGAGCGTTTTTGAGGATGCTCTTGTAGAGCTGTCCTTCGCAGCACGCGGAGCCGATGATCAGTCCCTCGCGGTGCTTTACCAGATCGCTTTTTGCGATTCTTGGCTTTTTATAGAAGGTCTGCAGATGGCTCTTTGAAATGAGCTTGTACAGATTTTTAAGTCCCACATTATTCTTTGCAAGAATTATCTGGTGATACGTGGGCAGCTTTTTAAAGTCGCCGCCCGCAATTTTTGTATTGATGTCCTTTACGGAAAAGATGTTGAAGTCGTCGCCCAGACGGCTGCAAAGCGAAATGAAAATTTTCGCCAGTATCTCCGCGTCGTCGGTGGCGCGGTGATGGTTGAAGCTGCCGAGCCTGAGATAATTTGCCACCGTGTCGAGCTTTACGTTCTTGATGTCGGGAAGGATGGCGCGCGCAATGGCTACGGTGTCGATGGAGGTATAGCCGTAGCTGCGGTTCATATTCTCGCAGGCTTTTCTGATGAACGAGGTGTCGAACGGCGCGTTGTGCGCGACGAGGATATTGTCGCCCGCGAACTCAAGAAAAGCGGTAACCGCCTCCTTCTGCGAGGGCGCGTCCTTTACCATCTCGTCGGTGATCCCCGTGAGCTGGGTGATCTTGGCGGGAATGGGCATTTCGGGATTGGCGAAGGTCGAGAAAACGTCGGTTATCTCGCCGTTAACGACCTTGACCGCGCCGATCTCGGTGATTTTGTCGCGCAGCGGCGACAGACCGGTGGTTTCTATGTCGAAGCAGATAAAGGTGCCGTCGAGCGGAGAATCCTGCTCGCCGCTTACGGACTCCACGAGGTCGTCCATAAAGTACGCCTCAACGCCGTAGAGCACCTTGATGTCGCCGCCGAGCTTGTACTTGATGTCCTCCGCCGCCTTCATCGCGTCGGGAAAAGCCTGAGCCACGCCGTGGTCGGTGATCGCGACCGCCTTGTGTCCCCATTCGTAGGCGCGCTTTACAAGAGTGCCCGCGGGAGTGAGCGCGTCCATCTGCGACATATTCGTATGCATATGGAGCTCAACGCGCTTTTCCTCGGCGTTGTCGACGACCTTGATCTTCTCGGCGGTGCCGATCGAATACGCGGAAAGGACGACCTCCTTGATGAACTCGTCGTACTCCACGCCGCCCATAACGACGATGGTTTTGCCCGCCTTGAGCGAGTCGAGCGCCTCGGCGTCCTTAACGGGACAGAAGAGCTTGACGGTGACCGAGCCCGTGTAGTCGGTTATATCTATTGTAATAATGCTGTTTTTGTTGTTTTTGGTTATTCTTTTTTCAATTTCGATAACGTCGCCCCAGACGACGGCGCCCTTCATTCCGTCGCTCAGATTGCTGATCGGAATCATCTTGCCGCGGATGCTCCTGCCGTAGAGCGGACGGACCGAGGAACGGATGATCTGAGGAGTGGCAAAGCTGCCCTCACGGATCTCCACCTCCGTTACATTCTGCTCCGCCTGACGCTCGCGGACGGTCTCGGAGATCTCCTCCTCCTCCTTGAAGAAGTCGGCCTCCTTTTGCAGCTTTTCGCGCTGTATCTGCTTGTTGGCGCTTTGGATCGCCTGCTTGTACTCCTCGCTGTCGTCCTTCACCTCGAAGGTTCCCGAGTAGCGGATCTTGATCTGCACGCCGAACTCCTCGGCGATGAACCGCGAGAGCGCCTGATCAAAGCCCTTGGCGTCGAGCAGCGCCTTGCCTCCGTTGTGAAGGCAGATAGTCAGCACGTCGCCGTCGAGCCTTACGTCGGCGTTGTTGAGGGTGCCGTTTATGCTGGGCATTTCGCGCCTGACCGCCGTGTAGAGCTGAGGAAAATAATCCGCGGAAAAAAGCTCTGACGGAAAACGCGGCTTAATGCATACGGACGCGTTGAGGAGCTTTGAATACTCCTTCTCCGCCGCAAAAAGCGCCTCGCGCTCGATCAGCGCGGGAAAGTCCGCCCACAGGGTAACAACGCGAACCTCGTTTAATATGTTAACCTTTTTGACGGTTCCTTCCGATATTGCGCGCGGCACCGTGCCGCTGTCGGGGAAAACGCCAAAAATATCTCCCAATTTTTTCATTCTACTTCCAATCTATGCGTTGATATTTCCTTAACTGACCGATAAAATCACAGTTTTTCAATCTCATTTATAAGCGCGTCAACGAGCTTGTCCTCGTCGACCTTGTAAAGCACTTCGCCCTTTTTGAAAACAAGGCCGCAGCCGTCGCCGCCGGCGATTCCGATGTCGGCCTCTCTCGCCTCTCCGGGACCGTTGACTACGCAGCCCATAACCGCTACCTTGATGTTCTTTTCGCAGCCGCGCAGCCTCTCCTCCACCTCGTTTGCAATCTTCACCAGATCTATCCTGGTTCTGCCGCAGGTGGGACAGGAAACGAACTGCACGCCGCCCTCCTTGAGGTCGATTGCCTTCAGGATGTCGTAGGCGGCGTAGACCTCGCGGACAGGATCCGCAGTGAGCGACACGCGGATGGTGTCGCCGATCCCGCGCAGGAGCAGCGAGCCCAAGCCGGCGGCGGACTTGATAAGTCCCATTCGCTCGGTGCCCGCCTCGGTAACTCCGAGGTGGAGCGGATAATCGCAGCGCTCGGCGGCGAGCTCATAAGCCTGTATCATCGTTGAAACGGTGGAGCTCTTCATTGAGAGCACGATGTCGCCGAAGTCGAATTTTTCGAGCAGCGAAGCGTGATAGAGCGCGCTGTCGCAGAGCGCCTGAGGCGTGGGATGGCCGTACTTTGCGAGGATCTCCTTTTCGAGCGAGCCGGAGTTGACGCCTATTCTTATGGGTATGCCGCGCTGCTTACAGGCGTCGGCGACAGCCTTTACCCTGTCGTCGGAGCCGATGTTGCCGGGGTTGATGCGGATTTTATCCACACCCGCCGCGCACGCCTCGAGCGCGAGCTTGTAGTTGAAATGGATGTCGGCGACGATCGGAACGCCGACCGCCTCCTTGAGCGCGGGAATGAGCCTTACCGCGTCCATATCGGGTATCGCGGCGCGGATTATCTGACAGCCCGCGTCCTCAAGGCGCTTTGCCTGCGCCACGCTGCCCTCAATGTCGGTCGAGGGCACGTTGAGCATCGACTGAACCGAAATCGGTGCGCCGCCGCCTATTAATATATTTCCTGCCTTAACCTGAATTTTACTGCTCATAAATCCTCCGAAGCTAGCTGTCAGACGTCGGGAAGGTTCCCGTAAACAGCTTGTAAATATCATTTCCCGAGATGAATATTATCAGTAGTATCAGCAGCGCCAGACCTGCGCCGTTTACGATGTATTCAACCTTTCTGGGAATAGGTCTGCGGATGATCGCCTCGATCAGGAGGAACACAAAGCGTCCGCCGTCGAGCGCAGGGAACGGAAGCATATTGAAGATGCCGAGGTTTATTGTGATGAGCGCCATAATCATAACGATGTTGAGCACCGCGTCGCCGAAGCTCGACTGCAGACCGACGGAAGCAGCGTCGGACACAACCGCCGTGATACCGACAGGGCCCGACATATCCGTGAGCGAGAACTTTCCCTTTACGAGCAGCTCGAGCGATTTCCAAACGATTTTTGCGTTGCTGACCGTGCCGGTGAAGGTTTCCTCCATAACGGTTCCGAAGTTCTTGTCCTTGCCGTCAACCGCGAAGTCGAGCTGAACCACGGTTTTTCCCTTTTGGTTCACGGCGGTGTAGAAGTGGACGTTTCTGAGCGTTACATTCCTGCCGTCGCGAACGACCTCCACATCGCCCACAAAGCGCTCGGTCTTTTCGGAGATCTCAACCTCGGGGTACTCAAAATCCTTGGGTTTGTCGACCTTGGCTTCCGAGTAGATTTTGTCTACGGTCTCGCGATAAATCTCCTCGGCGGTCTTTTCATCACCGGCGGCATAGAGCTTTCTTGTCTGCTCGGAAAACGTGTCGGTGTAGATGTCCATCGCGGTATCGTAGTCCATTTTTTCGTCACTGTAGAGCTTTTCAAGGCAGGTCTTGGCGCTGAGGCACGCCTGCTCCTTATACACCCCGAGAGAGTCCGAATCGACGGTTTCGCAGGGCAAAAGCTGGATCCCCATTAGCAGATCCTTTGAATTGCCGACCGAATATCCGCCCACGTTTACGATTTTGTCGCCCTTCTGAAGTCCCGACATCTCGGTAAAGGAAACGGGAGTGAAGCCTTTGACGGTGGTCGAATAGAACTCCGCCTGGTTGATCGTGAGGACAAACACCAGAATGAAGCCCGCGATGATGTTCATAACCGCGCCCGCGACAATGATGATCATCCGCTTCCAGACCTTCGCGTTTGTGAAGGCGCGCGGATTTTTGCTCTCCTCGTCCTCGCCCTCCATGGCGCAGTAGCCGCCTATCGGAAAGAGGCGCAGCGAGTAGGTCGTTTCGCCCTTTTTAAAGCTGAACAGCTTGGGACCCATACCGAGCGCGAACTCGTTGACCTGAACTCCCGAGCGTTTGGCGGTGATGAAATGACCGAACTCGTGAGCGAAAATTATGAACTCAAACAAAAGCACACCGATTACTATCAGCGCGATCGTGATTAAAACCTGCATGAAAAATGAATCAACTCCAAAATAGATTCCGCAAAATTAAATATGTTCTTTTACATAGCGACGCGCCGCGGCGTCCGCCTCCAAAATATCCTCAACGCACTTCGGCGTAAAGTTTGCGATGTTGTCCACCGCTCCCATTACCAGCTCGCCGATTTCGAGGAACTTGATTTTCCCCTGACGGAAGAGCAGATTTGCCTCCTCGTTGGCTCCGTTTGCGATCGCGGTAGCCGCGCCGCCCATTGAAAACGCCTTTTTGCAGGCGCGCAGGCACTCGAAGGTGTCGTAGTCGGGCTCGAAGAAGCTGAGGCTTCCGAATTTTGCGAGATTGAGCTCCTCAACGGGAGATTCATACCTCATGGGATAGGTGATCGCGTATTGAATGGGGATGCGCATATCGGGCACGCCGAGCTGCGCGAGCACCGAGTTGTCGGTGAACTCCACAAGTGAGTGCACAACGCTTTCGCGGTGAACGACCACGTCGATGTTATCCCCGGTGACGTCAAAAAGTCTGCCCGCTTCGATGATCTCAAGTCCTTTGTTCATCATCGTAGCGGAGTCGATAGTGATTTTTGCGCCCATACTCCAGTTGGGATGGTTGAGCGCCTGCTCCACGGTGACGTCCTTGAGCTCCCCGGTCTTTTTGCCGAAGAAGGGACCGCCCGAGGCGGTCAGGATCAGCTTTTTCAGAACCTTTTTGTCGGGTATTCCCTGAAGGCACTGGAAGATCGCCGAGTGCTCGCTGTCGACGGGAAGGAGCTTTACCCCGTTTTCCCTGACTGCGTCCGTCACCAGATCGCCGCCCGCCACCAGAGTTTCCTTGTTTGCGAGGGCGATGTTTTTCTTTGCCTTTGCCGCGGCTATGGTTGGCTTCAGGCCTACCATTCCCACAACGGAGTTCAAAACGAGATCCGCCCGGGGAAGCTGCGCCGCTTCGATAAGGCCGTCCATTCCGCACAGAACCTTTGTTTCCGTGTCGCTGATATTGAGTTTTAGCTCCTTTGCCTTTTCCTCATCGAAAACCACAGCAAGTGCGGGTTTATACTTACGCACCTGCTGTTCCAACAATTCGATATTTCCCGCCGCTGTCAGCGCCGAAACCTCAAGTCCGAGCTTGTCGACAACGTCGAGAGTTTGGGTTCCGATGGAGCCGGTTGAGCCTAGTATTGATAGCCTTGTCATATTTTACTCCATCACAGTAATAAAGGGTAAATAATAGCCTATGGCGATTACCAGCGGGGCTGTGAAAATAATGCTGTCGCAGCGGTCGAGCATTCCGCCGTGTCCCGGGAAAATCGAGCCGTAGTCCTTGATATTGAGGCTGCGCTTGATCCACGAGAAGCTGAGGTCGCCCACGACCGAAAGCACCGAGTCGAGCACGGCGATGACGGCGAGCGCGATATAGTTGACTCTGAGCCTGCCGTCGAGGATCCACGTCTGGAAAACCAAGCCCATGACAATGGCGCTCGCAAGGCAGAAAACGATTCCGCCGATAACGCCCTCGACCGTCTTTTTGGGACTGATCTTGGGGCAGAGCTTGTGTCTGCCGAGCATACTTCCGACGAAAAATCCGCCCGCGTCCGCCATCCACGGAAGCGCGAAAATAAGCACGAAGTAGAAGCTGACGCTAAGGTTGTTAAGGCAGCAGGCGGCGCTCACCGCCGACATTCCGAAGGTGATGAGCAGCGTGCCGAACATCGCGTAAGCCATTGAAAGGAAGTCGAGCTCCTCGTGCTTTGTCAGGCTGAAAATAAAAGCCAGCATTAAAAACACAAAGGTGGCAATATAGCACAGCGCGCTCCAATATATGAGGTTGGGAACCGCTATCGCGTAGGCAATGCTGACGACGGCGAGCGGAACAAAGCGGAGCAGCTTTTTTGCGAAAAGATACTCGCCCACCATAAGTCCCGACGCCAGACCGACAACTATGCCGACGAGCGGACTCCACATCTCCGAAAGGATGATAACCAGCACAACCGAAGGGATTCCGATTGCCGCCGTAAGGAGGCGCGGCTTTAAAGATTTCATAGATATTTCTCTCCTATACCCCACCGTAACGTCTGTTGCGCTGAGAATAAATTTGTAGCGCCTCGTCCAGATCCGCCGTGCGGAAATCAGGCCAAAGCTTGTTCATAATGACAAATTCGGTGTACGCCGACTGCCACAGCATAAAGTTTGAAATCCGGTACTCGCCGCTGGGACGGATGATCAGATCCGGATCGGGCTGTCCCGCGGTGTAGAGGTGGTCGGAAATCGTCTGAGCGTCGATCGAGCCGGCGTCGAGCTTTCCTTCGCGCACCTCTTCGCTGATATTTTTTACGGCGCGCACGATCTCGTCGCGGCTGCCGTAGTTCATGGCGATGTTGAGCACCATGCCCTTTCTGTCCTTTGAAATTTCGATGTTGTCGTCCATCAGCTTTTGGAGCTCGGGCGAAAAGCCGCTCTTGTCGCCGATAAAGCGGACAACGATGTCGTCGTCCTGAAAGTCGTCGAGCGCCTCCTGGAGATAGGACTTAAACAATCCCATCAGCGCGCCGACCTCGTCCTCGGGACGCTTCCAGTTCTCGGTGGAAAAGGCGTAAACCGTCAGATATTTGATCCCGATCTTGGAGCAGTAGCGCGTTATTGTCCTGAAAACCTGCGCTCCCTCGCGGTGGCCGAGCTTGCGCGGGAGCCCGCGCTTCTTTGCCCATCTGCCGTTTCCGTCCATAATTATTCCGACGTGCACGGGAAGGACGATGTCCTCCAAAGACGGCGCGGGCAAGGCGTCTTTTTTCTTTCCAAACAACGCCATATTACATCTCCATGAGTTCCTTCTGCTTGTCTGCCGAGGTCTTGTCTACCTTCTTGACAAATTTGTCGGTGAGCTCCTGGGTTTTCTTTTCGGCGAGCTTGAGGTCGTCCTCGGTGAGCTCTCCGCTCTTCTTCATTGCCTTGAGCTTTTCAATGGTGTCGCGTCTGACGTTTCTGACCTGAACCTTGGTGTCCTCGGCGATTTTCTGAACGTCCTTCACGATCTCCTTACGTCTGTCCTCGGTGAGAGGCGGGAAAATAAGGCGGATGAGCTTGCCGTCGTTCATGGGGTTGATTCCGATGTCGGACTTCTGAATAGCCTTTTCGATCGCTCTGAGGATCGACGCGTCCCACGGCTGAATGGTGAGGGTTCTCGCCTCGGTCACGGAAACCGCCGCGAGCTGGTTGACGGGAGTGGGTGTTCCGTAGTAGTCGACCTTTACCTTGTCGAGAACGGCAGGATTTGCTCTGCCGGCTCTGATTTCAGAAAAATCCTGACACATATGGTCATATCTTCTGCCCATTCTTTCCTCTGCTTTTTTCAGTTGTTCTTTCATTGATTACGCCTCCTAAACATTATATGATTAAAAAATTATTCAACGTCGTTTGTAACAACGGTGCCGATGTTCTCACCGCAGACGGCTTTGTAGATGTTGTCGGGATCGTCGATGCTGAACACCAGGATCGGCAGGTTGTTGTCCTTGCACAGCGCGGAAGCTGTGCTGTCCATTACGGCAAGACCTTTGCTGAGCACCTCGAGGTAGGAAATCGTGTCGTACTTCTTGGCGTCGGGATTCTTTTTGGGATCGCTGTCGTAAACGCCGTCGACCATAGTCGCCTTCATGATCACGTCCGCCTCGATCTCAACCGCGCGCAGCGCTGCGGCTGTGTCGGTGCTGAAAAACGGGTTGCCGGTGCCGCAGCCGAAGATCACCACTCTGCCCTTGTTGAGATGGCTTACCGCCTTGTTGCGGATGTAGGGCTCGGCTACCTGACGCATTGAAATGGCGGTCTGGACTCTTACGTCGAGTCCGAGCTGCTCAAGCGCGTCGCAAACGCCGAGGGCGTTGATCGTGGTGGCGAGCATTCCCATATGGTCGGCGCGCGTCCTGTCCATATCGCCCGAGCTTCTGCCGCGCCAGAAATTTCCGCCGCCGACAACGATGCCGACCTGAACTCCGGCGTCAACGCATTTCTTGATGGGTTCGCAGATTTGAAGCACCGTATCGAAGTCGATTCCGTGCTTGTTTTCGCCCGCGAGGCTTTCACCCGAGAGCTTTAAAAGTATTCTCTTATACTTGGGTTGCATATATAACACCTCATTATTCATAGTTATCCTAATTATACAATATATTGGCAGTAAAGTAAAGACAAAACACTAAATATTTCGGCGGAAACTTCCCAGCGAAAACATTGCCGATCACCCCTGGCACAAAAAAACAGCGGCAGAAAAACTGCCGCCGTTTTGAATGTTATCAAACCTTTTCGCAAACCGCGTTGATCGAGTCGGGAATGTCCGCCTCGTCTGCGGAGATGAGCAGAACGATGTCTGTTGAGCAGGTGTCGGAGAGGTTCTGGAGCTTCTTGGTGAATTCCTCAAGACCGGCAACGCCGTCCTTGCAGATTTTGAATGTGGAGTCAACAAGGATATCCGTTACGTCGTAGTTGCCCGCGCAGATACCGCTGATGAAGCCGTAGAGCATATCATAGCCCGAAATGGAATACTGGTCGGTGTCGATGAGTCTTGCCTTGTGCGTTACGTCATAGGTGAGCTTTGCGCCCTTTTCGATGACAACAACGTTGCCCGAAGAAGCCGCGACCGCCTCGTTAGCGCGCGCAATCAGCTTTTTTGTTTTGCCTGTGCCTTTTTTTCCGATAAGTAAAGTAACCATTTTAGTGTTCCTCCTGTAGTTTTTCGTCGTGAAGTTAACCGAGTCTTGCCTCGAGAGCCGCCTTCTGATCCTCGTAGCCGGGCTTGCCGAGCAGGGCGAACATATTCTTCTTGTAGCTTTCAACGCCGGGCTGGTTGAAGGGATTTACGCCGAGCATATAGCCCGAGATAGCGCAGGCCTTTTCGAAGAAGTAAATGAGATAGCCGAGCTCTGTTTCGTTCATCTCGGGAACGTTGATGACAACGTTGGGAACGCCGCCGTCGTTGTGAGCCAGAACAGTGCCCTCAAACGCCTTCTGATTCACAAAGCCCATGGTCTTGCCCGAGAGGAAGTTGAGTCCGTCGACATTTGTGGGATCGGTGCCGAGGGTAACTTCTTTTTTACATTTATCAAAGAGAACAACAGTTTCAAACATCGTGCGTCTGCCGTCCTGAATGTACTGTCCGAGAGAGTGCAGGTCGGTCGAGAAGATAACGCTCGCGGGGAAAATGCCCTTGTTATCCTTGCCCTCGCTCTCGCCGTAGAGCTGCTTGAACCACTCCGCCATCATC
>ONIJ01000190.1 GCA_900317875.1 uncultured Eubacteriales bacterium | reverse complement strand
GCACGTGGAGTCGGTTGCTCTTTTACGTCGGGAAAATATCGACGATCATTTATAGTTCACTCAGACGGATGAAGATTTTGAAAATAAGGGTCGGAAAGCTAACTAAACGGCGGCTTTTCCGTGAAACGGCGATTCCCGAAAAGGATAATTGCGATGGAGATATCCGATAAAAGAATAGACGCGGGAAAGGCGTTCGACTGGGGAAGGACCTCGGAGGAATACGCAAAATACAGAGATATTTATCCCGATGTTTTTTACAGAAAAATAGCTCAAAGAGGGCTCTGCACCGAAGGTCAGAGGGTTCTTGACCTCGGAACCGGCACCGGCGTTCTGCCGAGGAATATGTATAAATACGGAGCGGACTGGACGGGTACCGACATCTCTCCCGAGCAGATCGGTCAGGCAAAAAGGCTTGCGGCGGCAGGCGATATGAATATCGCTTTTCGCGCCGTTTCCGCCGAGGAGCTCGACTATCCCGACGGATACTTCGACGTAGTCACCGCCTGTCAGTGCTTTTGGTACTTCGACCACAAAATAGTCATTCCGAAGCTCGCGCGGCTTTTGAAGCCGAACGGAAGGCTGGTGCTTCTTTATATGGCGTGGCTGCCCTATGAGGACGAGATCGCGGGCAGAAGCGAGGAGCTTGTCCTCAGATTCAGCCCCGGCTGGACGGGTGCCGGAGAAACGCGGCACCCGATAGAGATCCCGAAGTCCGCATTCAAATATTTTGAACTGCTCGACAGCGAGGAATACGAAGTAAAAGTGCCCTTTACAAGAGAAAGCTGGCACGGAAGAATGAAGGCGTGCAGAGGCGTCGGCGCGTCGCTCGGCGGTGAGGAGCTTGCAGAATGGGATACCCGGCACAGAGAGCTGCTCGAAAAAACCGCTCCCGAAAAATTTGAGGTATTGCATTACGCCGCGCTTGCGGTTCTTGAAAGGAAATAAAAATGAACGTGACGCGCTCAACCGTAAAACTGAAAAACAACGAAATGGATTATTTTTGCTTCGGCACGGGTAAAACTCCCTTTGTTATGCTGCCGGGGCTGAGCGTTAAAAGTGTGATGAATTCGGCGGAGGGCGTGGCGTCGGCTTACAGGATGTTCTGCGACGACTTCACCGTTTACTGCTTTGACCGAACTAAATTTCTCACAGAGAATTATACTATCGAACAGCTTTCCGAGGACACCGCCGAGGCGATGTTGCTTCTCGGGCTTGAGGGCTCCTGCGTTTTCGGAGCCTCTCAGGGCGGAATGATGGCGCAGTATATCGCGGTAAATCATCCCGAGCTGGTAAAAAAGCTCTTTCTCGCCTCGACCTGCTCGCGGCTTTCAAAAACCTCCGAGGAGGTTATGGATAAGTGGGTGGACTGCGCGAAGAAAGGGGACATCGACGGCTTCTGCGACCTGTTTATCGACCTGCTCTACGGAAGGGAGTTTGCCGAGAAATTCGGTGAGTTCATCCGAATAGCTCATCAGGACATCACAGCGGAGGATTTTGAGCGCTTCATCATCCTCGGCAGATCCTGCGGCGGGCTCAATATCTATGACAGGCTTGACCTGATCCGCTGTCCCGTTTATGTTGTCGGCGCAAAAAACGACAGGGTGCTCACCGCGCGCGCTTCGGTTGAAACCGCGCAAAAGCTCGGCTGTCCCTGCTATCTTTACGACGAGCGCTACGGTCACTGCGTTTTCGACGAAGCGCCCGACTACAAGGAACGAATAATGAAATTTTTTAAATAGAGGTGTGTAATATGGAATTCAGCCTGCTTTATCCGCAAAACGTGGAATACAAAGTCAACAAGCTCACCGACGAGGCGATCAACGACCTGTCGATCGACTTCCTTGTTGACAATCTGACCGACAAAAGCAAAGAGCGCGGTCACATCTACAGTCTGCTGACGAAGGTGACCGACAATCACGAGGTTATCAGCTACCGCCGCGATGTGTTCGAGGATTTTCTCCGTTTTCCGAAGCTGCGCGAGGCAATGGAGGAGCTCGTCGCGCGCCTTGCCGACCTGAAGGACATCGTGCGCTTCCAGAAGGATCAGGAGGGACCTTCGCTCTGGTCGCTCGTAAACCGTCTGCGCGAGATCGACGAGTATGTCAGCTGTATTACAATGATAAAGGACACCTTGGAGCACCTTGCGATTCAGTCCGAGGGTATGCTAACGCTCAAAAAGATCGTCACCGACATCTACAAGGAGAGCGGCTTTCCCGAGCTTAAGGCGGACATCGACCAGACGCTCGCAAAGGCGCGTATGCTCAGAAGCATTACGATCGGCGTAAATCTCGACGATATGCTCCGTCCCAAGGAGTTCGGCGTGATTTCGCTTAACGACTCGCTGTTTGCCGAGGCGGGACTTATGCGCCGCTTTATGAAATTCACCCAGAGAGAGGACGACCTCCACCACGGCACCAACGTGACCGGAATGATGAAGTTCCATCCCGCAAATCCCAACAACGCCTCGCTCAAATTCGTTTCATATCAGAAGAGCGCGGCAAGCAACGACGTGTATATCGAGGGCACTCCGACGGGTATGGACGAAACCTCAAACGCGCTCGCAAGGCCTGTTACAAACATAATGAAAAAGACCTGCGACGACATAAAATCCACGATCAAAAGGTACGTCAACATCAGCGGCTATATGCTGATAAACCTTATGCCCGAAATCGTCTTTTACGTTCGCTGGGCTGAGCTTATCGATAAAATCATCGCTAAGGGAATGCCCGTGTGCAAGCCCGAGATACTTCCTCCCGAGGATAGGAAATGTTCTTTTAAAGAAATATATAATCTCAAGCTCGCCATCAACAACATCAACGGCGAAAACATAAACATCATCAAAAACGACATCGATTTTGACGACGAGCGCCGCATCTACATCCTCACCGGTCCCAACCGCGGCGGTAAAACTATCTTCACTCAGGCGGTCGGCCTTGCGATGATGATGGCTCAGTGGGGAATCTATATCCCCGCGGCGAGCGGAGCGCTCAGTCCGTGCGACAATATGTTCACACATTTTCCCGCCGACGAAAACGACACGGTCGACCTGGGCAGACTCGGCGAGGAGAGCAAAAGGCTTTCCGAGATCTTCGACGTGGCAACTCCGCACAGCTTTATGCTGCTCAACGAAAGCCTTGCGACCACAAGCGTCGCCGAAGGTCTGTTCATCGCCAAGGACGTTGTTAAGGCTATGCGCTATCTGGGCGTGCGCTGCATTTTCAACACCCATATGCACGAGCTCGCGCGCAGTCTTGACGAGCTGAATTCCTGCGAGGGAAGCAGCCGCGTCGAAAGTATTATCACCGGAGTTCAGCAGGGCGAGCGCAGCTTCAAGGTGGCGATCGCTCCTCCTCAGGGCGTGAGCTACGCGCGCGACATCGCCCAAAAATACGGCGTGACCTTTGATATAATCAAAAACCATATTGACGACAGAAGTGATAAAAATGATAAATAACGGCACGGGACTTGTCCTTGAAGGAGGCGCAATGCGCGGAATATTCACCGCGGGCGTCATTGACGTGTTGATGGAAAACGAAATCCCGTTTCCCGCCCTGACAGGCGTTTCGGCGGGCGCGGCTTTCGGCTGCAACTACAAATCAAACCAACCGGGCAGAGTGGTGCGCTACAATCTCAAATACTGCCGCGAGCCCAGATACTGCTCCTTCCGCTCGCTGATAAAAACGGGCGACATCTTCGGCACCGAGTTCTGCTACCGCAAAATTCCCGACGAGCTCGATCCCTTTGACAAACAGACCTTCGACAGCAGCCCTATGAAATTCTACGCGGTCTGCTCCGATGTTGAAACGGCTCAACCTTACTACAAGAGGATCGACAAGGTCGACGATGAGTGCTACGACTGGTTCCGCGCCTCGGCGTCAATGCCGCTCGTGTCAAAAATAGTCGAGGTCGGCGGACGGAAATACCTCGACGGAGGGATCACCGACTCGATCCCGCTGGAGTTTATGGAGAGGTACTTCAAAAAGAACGTCGTGGTGCTCACAAGGCCGCGCGGCTATGTAAAGGAGCCTGCCTCGCATATGTGGCTGTTCAGGCGCAGCCTGAAAAAATATCCGAAAATGATCGAGGCGATCAAAAACCGCCACCTGATGTACAACAGGCAGCGCGAGCTGGTGTTTGAGCGCGAAAAAGAGGGCAGGGCGCTGGTAATCTGTCCCGGTTCTCCGCTCGACATCGGAAGGATCGAGCACAAGGCGGAAAAGATCCGCAATGTTTACGAAATCGGCAGAAGCACAGCCGAAAAACAGCTTGATGAGATAAGAAGGTTTATCGAAAATGATCATTGATTCACACGCGCATATCGGAAGGATCCTGGTGTACAATCTCAGCTACAAGAGGGTGCTGCTCTCTATGGAGAAATACGGCGTGGACTTTTCGCTCGTGAGCTGCTTTGAGAGCATTGAAAACGACGACAAGGGAAAGCCCGTGCCGTGGATCGCTCAGAAGCGGCAGAACCGCGTGCTTAAAAGAACCGTCAAGGCGGTAAAGAAGGCGCCCGACAAGCTCGGCGCGCTCATCTGGCTGAAAATCCGTCAGGAGCTTCCCAACAAGCGGACTATCCGCCTGATAGAGAAGTACCGCAAATATATCTACGGAATAAAGCTGCATCCCTACCGCTCAAAAACCGCTCCCGACGAGCCGAGGCTGCAGCCGATAATCGACCTTGCGCGCCGCTTCAACCTGCCCGTCGTGTCGCACACCGGCAACTGCGAGGAGGCGGATTCGGTACATCTTTACAACCTCGCAAAGGCAAATCCCGACGTAAATTTCGTGGCGGTGCATATGGACATCGACACCGACAGCGCCGAGCTCATCGAGCGTATGAAGGAAACTCCTAACCTCTACGGCGACACCACCTGGGTGCCGCTCGACAACGTCCTGCGCGCGGTTGAAGCGGTCGGCAGCGAAAGGATACTTTTCGGAACCGACAACCCGATGGACGGAAAGGAAACCCTGCGCTACAGCAAGAAGTATTTTGTCGACCTGAAGGACGAGGTCAGCGAGGAGGACTACGAGAATATTATGCATAAAAATGCCGAAAGACTGTTCGGCATAAATCTTTCTGACAACTCCTGACGATTGCTTGAAAATATATTCAAGATTGTGTATAATAATACTGTAATTAAAATCCAAGGTAAAGAAGGTGCAGACTTGAAATACCACAAATTAGTCGAAAACGCCGTCAAGCCCGAGGGCTTCTGGGGAAAGCTGATGATCCGTTCGATGAACCGCGGACACAGCGAGCTCACCGACTGGGCGCTCGGGTACCTCAAAATCGAGAGCGGCTTCCGCGTGCTGGACATCGGCTGCGGCGGCGGAAAAACCGTAGGAAAGCTCTGCACAATGGTCGGCAGCGGCAAGGTGTACGGAGTGGATTACTCCCCGCTGTGCGTTAAAAAATCCGAAAAATACAACCATAAAAACATCATCTGCGGCAAGGCGGAGATCTCTCAGGCGTCCGTCTCGGCGCTCCCGTTTGAGTCGGACAGCTTCGATTTAGTCACCGCGGTGGAAACCTATTATTTCTGGCCGGACAAGCTCGGCGACCTGCGCGAGGTGCTGCGCACCTTGAAGCGCGGCGGCAAGTTGCTTCTGGTTTTTGAAATGTGCAAGACCGAGGACGATCCCGACAAGTGGCAGGCTGTTGAGGAAAGACTCAATATTGAGGCTGTCAGCAGGGAAGGCGTTACCGAGATCCTTCTGCGCGCCGGCTACCAAAATATTCGGACACACATCAAAAGCGGTACAAGCTGGCTTTGCGCCACCGCTGAAAAGGAGTATTGATATGAAGACACTAATAACGGGCGCCAGCTCCGGAATAGGCAGGGAGATGGCGCGGTATCTTGCCGAAAAGGGCTGGGACCTCATCATCGCGGCGCGCAGCACCGACAAACTCAACAAGCTCAAAGAGGAGCTCGGAGGCGTGAACGTCAGGGTTATCACGATCGACCTCTCGCGCGAGCAGGACGCCTATGACCTCTACGATCACCTCCGCGAGGAGAACATCGATTTTCTCATCAACAACGCGGGCTTCGGAGCCTACGGCGAGTTCGGCGACGTTCCGCTTGAAAACGAAATGGCTCTTATCCACACTAACGTCTGCGCGGTCCACATCCTCACAAAGCTGTTCCTAAAGGATATGAAGGAGCGCGACAGCGGAATGATATTAAACGTCGGCTCAATGGCGGGCTTTTCGGCTGGACCGAAGCTTTCGAGCTACTACGCCTCGAAAAATTACGTGGTAAGGCTCACCGAGGCGGTTCACGAGGAGCTCAGGCGCAGCGGCAGCAAAGTTAAGATCTCGGCGCTGTGCCCGGGACCGGTCAAAACCAATTTCGACAACGTGGCAAACGTGAAGTTCTCGATGAAAGGGCTCGATCCCAGGTTTGTCGCGCGCTATGCGATCGACAAGACCGGGCAGGGCAAGATGATCATTATTCCCGGCTTTACGATGAAGGCGGCGAAGTTCTTCTCGCACTTTCTCGGCGAAAAGGCAATGACAAGAACGATCTACGGCGTGCAGTCGAAGAAAAGCGGTAAATGAGTATGAAAAAGGACGGCGCTGAAAGGAAGAACGGGATAATAGCTTTCTACAGAAGGTTTATGAATATCTTTTATCCCTTTTACACTAAATTCACCGACGACAACATCTTCGCGATCGCAGGTCAGTCGGCGTTCTTTCTCACCCTGTCAATAGTTCCTCTGGTGATCTTCACCGTTTCGCTTATGCAGGGGCTCCACGTTCCCGTTGAATTTATCAGGGCGTCCTTCGGCAAGATCCTCAGCGAGAACGACACAAACCGAATGATCGACTATCTTGACAACGTGTACGAAAGCTCCGTCGGGGTTTCGGTCGTTTCGCTGGTTTTCACGCTCTGGTCGGCGGCAAAGGGTATCCACGCGATAACAAACGGACTCAACCGTATCCACGTCGCCTTCGAAAGCCGCAACTGGTTTTTGCTGAGGCTGCGCTCAATGGGCTACACCCTGGTGTTTTTCCTCGTGCTTCTCGTCACGATGACAACGGTCGTTTTCGGCGACTCGATCAACCGTATGGTGTCGCCTCACCTCAAGTATTTTCCGTTCGTTCTGGCGCTGGTTTACTATCTCAGGTACGTCATTGTGTTCCTGTATATGATCCTTATGTTCGCAATGATTTACCGCAACATCCCCAACCTTTCCCGAAAGGAGCGAAAGGTCTACGGGATGCGCTGCCAGCTTCCGGGCGCGGTTTTTTCGGCGGTATCGTGGGTAGCGCTCGCGTGGGGAATAGGAATTTACGTCAACGATTTCAACGGCTACTCGATCTACGGCGGACTCACCCGAATAGCGGTGCTGATGGTGTGGCTGTACTTTTGTATGGTCTGCCTTATGCTCGGCGCGGAGTTCAATTTCGTTTTCCACGAAAAGATCGACCGCGTGACGGGAAGGTTTTTTCACCCTCGAAAATATTCCGCCAAGAAACGAAACTGTATTGACAATTTTAAATAAAAGTGTAGAATAATTATGGATATGGTACATTTTTATATGTACGGCAAATTAAAATAAGGGGCGAACTTATTATGGACAACTGCGTATTTTGCGGTATTGCGGAAGGAACTATTCCCTCCAAAAAAGTTTACGAGGACGATATGATCCTCGCGTTTTACGACCTTGAGCCGCAGGCTCCCGTGCACGTTTTGGTCATTCCGAAGCAGCACATCTCCTGCGCCGATGAAATCAACGAGGAAAACAGCGGCGTGATCGCGCGCATTTTTGAGAAGATCCCCGCCATCGCCGCGTCGCTCGGACTCGAAAACGGTTATCGTATCGTCAACAACTGCGGTCAGCACGGCTGCCAGAGCGTGAAGCATATGCACTTCCACATTCTCGGCGGCAGACAGCTCGGCGGACAGATGGTTTAACGGAGGTCAAAAATGGATACCTACAGAATCAATATCGCGGGCGTTGAACGCGACCTGGTAAAATACCCCGTTAACGATAAGCTCGACATCGCGGCGTTCGTTCTTTTCGGCGACGTCGAGGTCACCGAAAAGGCTGCCGAAAAGCTGCTCGAGATCTGTCCCGAGCACGACGTTGTCGTGTCGGCTGAGGCAAAGGGCATTCCGCTCTGCTACGAAATGGCGCGTCAGGGCTGCCGCGAATACGTTATCGCGCGCAAGAGCATAAAGGTTTATATGCGCAACTGCGTGGGCGTAAACGTTAAATCCATCACCACAGCCAACGAGCAGAAGCTCTATCTCGGCGACACCGACGTTGAGTTTTTGAAGGGCAAGAGAGTCCTCATCGTGGACGACGTTATTTCCACGGGCGAAAGCCTCGCGGCGCTTGAAGCGCTTATGAATGAGATCGACGCGAACGTAGTCGGAAAGGCTTGCGTGCTCGCCGAGGGCGACGCCAAAAACAGAAAGGACATCATCTTTCTCCAGGAGCTTCCGCTGTTTGAAAAATAAAAAGCATAAACCGTCAAACGTTGCTTTGACGGTTTTAATTTATCAGATAAATTCCGTGCAAGGAGGCTGTTATGCCTTTAATCACCAAAGAAGAACTCAATTCCCAAATCAAAGAGCGCAGGTTCGCGCCGATTTACGTCATCTGCGGCAGCGAGCAGATGTATGTGAGCGGCTATACCCGAAAGCTCGCTGAGGCAGTTGCGGGCAAAAATCCCTCGGAATTCAACTTCCACACCTTCGGCGGCTCGGTCGACCTCGACACTCTGGCTGCCGCGGTGGAGGTCGTGCCCTTTATGAGCGAGTACAACTGCGTGCTCGTCACGGATATTTTCATCGACGAATACAACTCGGACGACGCCGCCAAGCTCAAGGCGATCTGCAAGCGCGCGGTTCCGGGCACGGTGCTCATCATCTCGATGCCGTCCTACGTTCCGAAGAAAAACGCCTCTGTCTTTGAGAGCATTTTCAAGCGCGCCCAAAAGGACGGCTGCGCGATCAGATTCGAGGCGCCGCAACGCAAGGACATCGAAAAAAACATTGCAAAATGGGCGAACAGCCGCGGGAAGCTCATCAGGCAAAACACGGTTTCCAGATTGATCGCGTTCTGCGGCACCGATCTGTACCGCCTGAAAAACGAGGTCGAAAAGCTCTGCGCCTACACAAAGGGCGAGGAGATCTCCTATGAAGCGGTCGATCTGCTCGTGGCTCCGACGCTTGAAACCAAAATTTTCGCGCTGTCCGACGCGGTTCTCGCGGGCAGGGGAGACCTCGCGTTCAACACTCTCGACCGGCTTTTTTCCCAGAAGGAGGAGCCCGTGGTCATCCTCTATGTGCTCTCTATCGCCTTCGTCGACGCCTACCGCGTCCGCGTCGCCGACGAGAGCGGAGTCAAGCAAAGCGTTCTTTCCGAGGATTTCAGCTACGGCAAGCGCTCCTTTGTGTTAAATAACACAAGGACAGCCGCAAAATTCGTCAGCACCGAGGCGCTGAGGAAGTGCCTGAGCGTGCTGGCCGAGGCCGATCTGAAAATGAAGTCCGTTTCGATGAACGAAAGGCTCCTTATCGAGCAGCTCATCGCCCGGATCCTGATGATCGCAAAGGAGGGCAAAGCCTGATGCTCAAGATCCGCGAGGCGATCATCGTCGAAGGCCGCTACGACAAAATCAAGCTCGGCGGCATAGTCGACGCGCCCATAATCGAAACGAACGGCTTCAGGGTGTTCAACGACAAGCAGAAGCAGTCGCTCATACGTCAGGTCGCCGAAAAGCGCGGTATCCTTATTTTCACCGACAGCGACGGCGCGGGCTTTGTGATAAGAAATTTCCTGAAGGGCGTTGTGCCCGCCGATAAAATAAAGCAGTGCTACATCCCGCAGATCGAGGGCAAGGAGCCCAGAAAGTCAAAGGGAGGCAGGGAAGGCCTGCTCGGAGTCGAGGGCGTGAGCGATGAGATCATCATCGCCGCCATCCGCAAAAGCGGCGCCGCGATAATCGGAGAGGAAGCCGCCTTCCGCGGCGACATCACCAAGGCGGAGCTGTGCGAGCTCGGGCTCACGGGCGGAGAAAACGCCGCCAAGAACCGCAAAAGGCTGCTCGAGCATCTCGGTCTGCCGACCTATCTTTCGACAAACGCAATGCTCACCGCGATCAACTGTTTATATTCTTTTGAAGAATTTTGCGAGCTTCTGAAAAACGAGGGGTTCTGCTAACCGCGCTTTCCCTCAAATCTTTTTCTGAGCTGTTTAAGCGCCTTGGTTTCAAGGCGGCTCACATAGGAGCGGCTGATCCCCAGCCGCTTCGCCACGTTTTTCTGCGTCATCGGCTCGCGCCCGTTCAGCCCGTAGCGCAGAACGATAATCGTTTTCTCACGCTCGGTGAGTTCATCGTTGATGTAACCGCCGAGCTTTTGTGCGTTCAGCTTGACCGAGAGCTCGTCGAGGATGTTGTCGTCGACCGCCATAATGTCCATCAGCGTCAGCGGATTTCCGTCCTTGTCGGTGTCGATTGTTTCGTTTAAAGAAATATCCTGCGCGGTTTTCTTCGCCGCGCGGAAGTGCATAAGGATCTCGTTTTCGATGCAGCGGCTCGCGTAGGAGCTGAGCCTGATGTTTTTTTCGGGGTTGAAGGTGTCGATCGCCTTGATGAGCCCGATGGTGCCGATAGACACCAGATCGTCCTGCTCGCCCTGCTTTCCGTAGTATTTTTTGATTATGTGCGCCACCAGCCGCAGGTTGTGCTCGATCAAAATTTTGCGCGCCTGCATATCGCCCTGATGAAATTTTTCGAGGTACTCGCGCTCCTTTTTCTCGGAGAGCGGCTTCGGGAACGCTCCGCCGCCGCAGACGTGCAGAATGAAGAAGCAGACGTACTGTCCGAGAAGTCCCAAAATATCAAACATTATCATCACCCGTGTAAAACTTATTCAAACCACTTGATAAAAATTCGTTTTTATTTTATACTGTATATGAACAAATTCGAAAGGCTGATTTAAGTGACAAAACTGATTTCCTGGAACGTCAACGGGCTGCGCGCCTGCGTGACGAAGGGCTTTATGGATTTCTTCAAAGAAATCGACGCCGATATTTTCTGCATTCAGGAGAGCAAGCTGCAGCAGGGGCAGATCGAGCTGCCGCTCGAGGGCTATCATCAATACTGGAACTACGCCGAGAAAAAGGGCTATTCCGGCACCGCTATGTTCTGCAAAAGCGAGCCGCAAAGCGTGACATACGGCATCGGGATAGATGAGCACGATCACGAGGGAAGGGTGATCACCGCCGAATTCCCCTCATATTATGTAGTGACCTGCTACACTCCGAATTCGCAGAACGAGCTTCGCAGGCTCGATTACCGTATGCGCTGGGAGGACGATTTTCTGGCGTACATAAAGAGCCTCGACGAAAAAAAGCCCGTTATTCTCTGCGGCGATCTCAACGTCGCCCACAGGGAAATCGACCTTAAAAACCCAAAGACCAACCGCAAAAACGCGGGCTTTACCGACGAGGAGAGGGGAAAGATGACGGCGCTTCTGGAGTCGGGCTTCACCGACACCTACCGCTATTTCTATCCCGACGCCGAGGGCGTCTACTCGTGGTGGTCGTACCGCTTCCGCGCAAGAGAGAAGAACGCGGGCTGGCGCATCGACTATTTCATCACCTCGCAGTCGCTCAACGACAGGCTGAAAGCCGCCTCGATCCACACCGAGGTATTCGGCTCGGATCACTGTCCCGTGGAACTGGATGTGGAGGACTGATGAATTTCTTATCGGTTTTTAACCCGTTCGGGATCGCCTTCGCCGCAGCGCTGCTCGTTCCTTACATCGTCTACAGGCGGTCGCACCCCTATGAGGGAGCCGGCTGCCCGAACAGGGGAATGGTATACGTCGCAAAAATCGGGATGTACGTCAGCCTTTTTCTGATGTGCTTCCACCTCGGCGTGCTCGAGCAGGGCTTCACGAACCCCAAGGAGCTGATGAGTCTTTTCTGGCTGATCTCGACCTCGGCGCTGACCTCAGGCTACTGGCTTTCGTGGGCGCTGCTCATAAAAAGGGGAGGCAAGAGCCTTGCGTCGCTCACGGTCGTTCTGAGCGCGGTTATCGTCATCTACAGCGGACTTTTACAGGTAAATACGCTGCTGTTCACCTTCGGATTTATTTATTTAATCGGAGAGCTTTATCTCATTCGCAAAACAAACTAGCAATCAGGAGAAAAAATGAACGTATTAATGCTATTGAAACCAAAGGAAACGGTCAAGTATATCTTTGATTATAACACCCTGCGGCAGGGACTCGAAAAAATGCGCGTCCACGGCTACACCGCTATTCCCGTTATTTCCGATGACGGAAAATACGTGGGAACCGTCAGCGAGGGCGACTTCCTCTACTACATAGTAGACCTCCGAAACAGCGCCATCACCGAAAAGGAAAAGCACAGGGTGAGCGACATCATCCGTAAAAACTTTAATCCCGCGGTGAAAATCGACGTCACAATGGAGGAGCTGCTCAACAGGGCGGTCAACCAGAACTTTGTACCGGTCACCGACGACCTCGGCACGTTTATCGGAATAGTCACCCGACAGGACATCATCAAGTATTTCATCGACGAAGCGTCGCACAATAAGTAAAAAACAAGACGGGCAACCTGAGTTGTCCGTCTTTTCATATGGTGAAATCTATTATTCCTTTTCTTCCGCGTCCCTGGGCTCGGAGTCGAGCTTTTTGACCACGACGCGCATAATGCGCTGGTTCTCGACCTCCATCACCGTGAACCGGAAGCCGCCCGCGATAACGCTCTCGCGCTTCTTGGGGATGTTGCCGACGTGCTCAAGAATATAGCCGCCTACGGTCAGAGCGTCGCTTTCAAGCTCGTCCTCGTCCATATCGTAGAGGGAGAGCATATCTTCAAGCTCCAAGTCGCCGTTTACAAGGTACTCGTTGTTGCCGATTTTGTAGTGTGTGCGCTCGATTTCCTCATCCTCGTCCCAGATCTCGCCCACGATCTCCTCGAGCAGATCCTCCATCGTCACGATTCCCAGCGTGCCGCCGTATTCGTCGGTGACGATCGCAAGGTGAACCTTGGTGCGCTTGAAGTGGCTCAAAATCTTCGAAAGCTGCTGAGTCTTGAAGATGAAGTAGGGCGTCTGAAGAAGCTCCCTGAGCTTTGGTACTTCGCCGTTAGCGAGCGCCTCAAGATAATCTCTCGTGTGCAGAACGCCGATTACGTTGTCGGTTGTGTTCTCGTAAACGGGGATCCGCGAGTAGCGGTTCTCGTATATGACCTCCTTGATCTTCTCGGCGCTGTCGTCAACGCTGAGGAAAACCACGTCGACTCTAGGGGTAAGCACCTCCTCGGCAGTGGTCTCGTCAAAGTCGAGCGCCGAGCGGACCATCTCGCTTTCGCTCTCCTCAAGAACGCCTTCCTCCTCAATGCTCTCAACGATGTATTTAAGCTCGTTTTCGGTAACGGAGGGAGTGTCGTCGGAGGTGCCGGAAAGCCTGATCGCGAGCGCCTTGAGCTTGACAAAAACAAAAACCAGCGGCGCGAGCACTATCATCAGAACCCTCAGAAGTCCCGAGGTGCTCATCGAAAAGCTGTCGCAGTTCTCCTTGGCAAGGCATTTCGGAAGCACCTCGCCGAAGGTCAGCACCAGAAGGGTAGTGGCGCCCGTCGCGATCGCGGAGCCGATGTCGCCGAAGATCCGCAGACAAAGCACGGTGGCAATCGACGAACAGCCGAGGTTTACGACGTTGTTGCATATAAGGATCGCGGTGAGGGCGTTGTCAAAGTGCTCAATGATATATTGCGCGGTTTTAGCCTGCTTGTTTCCGTCCTCCGCGCTCTGCTGGATACGGATTTTGTTTGCGAACGAAAAAGCCGTTTCCATTGCGGAAAAGAACGCCGAAAGAATAACGAGCAGAAAGATGACAACACCCATAATTATGTTTGCGTTCAAGTTGTATTTCACTCCAAAAAATATTATAAAACTGCGCGGACTTCGAAAAATACGCAATTTTTCAGAATACACAGCCTCAATTTTTATGATACTATACTTCCCGAAAAAAATTATTGTTTTTTAGAAATATAATTGATTAAATCTTGAAAAAGTTCTCGTTTACTGCTATAATAAAAATGAGTAAATTTGTGCTTTTTATAAGCGCGAATGTTTTTTGACCGCCGGGCATAAATTTTCGGCGTATATCGGGGAACACTTTTTTCGGAGGTGCATACAATGCCGAAGAAAAACTGTCCCGAAAGCGTGCGCGGCGACCTTCTTCCGAATCCCTGCGGGGAAGAAAAGGAGAGCGAGCCTTCGGACGACGAAAAGCTCGGGCAAATAAACGAGGCGGGTTCGATAATAACCTGCCGCAACGACAAAATTATTCACTGCCTGACCATAATCGGTCAGGTCGAGGGACATTATCTTCTGTCAAACTCAAGCAAAACCACCAAGTATGAGCACGTCATTCCGCTTTTGGTGTCGGTTGAGGAGGACAGCCGCATCGACGGACTGCTCGTTCTCATCAACACCGTCGGCGGCGACGTCGAGGCAGGGCTTGCGATCGCCGAGGTCATCTCGGGAATGAAAAAGCCCACGGTTTCGATCGTGCTCGGCGGAGGTCACTCGATCGGAATACCGCTCGCGGTGTCGGCAAAGAGGAGCTTTATCGCAAAAAGCGCTTCAATGACGGTTCATCCCGTCCGCACCACGGGGCTGACTCTCGGAGTGCCGCAGACCTTTGAGTACTTCAAGAGGATGCAGGACCGCATCACCACCTTTGTGGTGGAAAACTCATCCGTTTCGCGCGAGCGCTACAACCAGCTAGTGCTCAACACGGGCGAGCTCGTTATGGACGTAGGAACCATCCTCGACGGCGAGCGCGCTGTAAGCGAGGGACTTATCGACGAGGTTGGAACGGTGTCGCAGGCGATCGAGGCGCTGTACAAAATGATAGAAGATAATTCCGAAAAAGAATAATAAACGGGCTTCTGCCCGTACATAAAGGAGATTTTTATGACCATTATTGACGCGATTATTCAGGGCGTTGTTCAGGGACTCACAGAGTTTTTGCCCGTTTCAAGCAGCGGACACCTCGCGATAACCCAGCACGTCACGGGAGCCTCGGGAGAAGGCAACCTGTTTTTTAACGTAATGCTGCACGTCGGCACGCTCGTTGCGGTCGTCGCCTTCTATCACAAGCTCATCTGGAGCCTGATTAAGGAATTTTTCAAAATGCTCGGCGACATCTTCACGGGCAAATTCAAGTGGAGAAAAATGAATTACGAGCGCAATCTGATCGTAATGCTCATCATTGCGCTCATTCCTCTGTTCATAATGTTTATACCCATTCCGGGCGCCGGAATGAAGGTCAAGGACATCGCCGAAGTGCTTTCGGGCAGTCAGATCCTTCTCTTTACCGCGCTTTCGCTTATGCTCACGAGCGTTCTGCTCGCTGTGGGAGCGCATTTCAACAAGAAGAACTGCTCAAAATCCTTTAAGCATATGAAGGGCGGCTCCGTTGAGAGCAAGGGCAGGGAGAGCTACACTCCGCTCGACTCGGTCTGCGTAGGTCTTACCCAGGTCGCTGCGGCTCTGCTTCCCGGTCTTTCGCGCTCGGGCTCAACTCTCGCCGTCGGCGAAATGCGCGGCATCAATAAGCAGAAGGCGCTCGATTTCACCTTCGTTCTGGGAATTCCCTCCATCCTCGCCGCCGCTCTGCTCGAAGGCGTTGAAGCGGTGAAATCTCCCGACGGGATCAGCGTTGAACCGCTCGTGATTTTAGTGGGCGTTGCGGTTTCCGCAGTTGTAGGCTACCTTTCGATCCTGCTTTTCAAGTGGTTCTTAAAGACAGACAAAATGATAATTTTCATCATTTACACGGCGATCGTCGGCGTTGCGCTTCTGGTGATCTCAGCAATTGAGATCTACAACGGAGCTAACCTTTTTACGGGTGAGCCCGCAGCGCTTTTCAGTTAAAAACAAGGGATACATACCGGCCCCGTCAAGGGTCAGCAAAGCATAGGAGTGAGTTTGATTGGCGTCAAACAAATCAAGCAAATCAAGAACAAAAAGCGGTTCCGCTAAAAATAAAAGCGGCGGCGCAAGGCAGCCTCAGAAAAAGCAGCCCGCGCGCCGTCAGGCTCCCGAGCCTCAGAGGAGCGGTCTGAGCCCGCGCGTGAAGTCCATTCTTCTTGTCGCCTCGGCGATTTTCTTCCTCATAATGATATTCTTCAAGGGCAAGAGCGTCTGGACAATGCTGCGCGGAGCTTTCATCGGCGTTTTCGGCTTCGGACTGATCCTCGTTCCCGCAATATTTATTTATCTTTGCGTGATGAACGAAAAGGAAAAGGCATATATAGCGCATTTCAAGGCGAAGCTCACGCTCTGCATTATGCTCGCGCTGTTTGCCGGCGCGCTGATTTACATAGCCTGCGGAGCGGCGCATCAGGACAAGGGATTTTTCGCTTCCCTGGGAAATCTGTATCTCGACACCTACCGTTCGGTGTGCGGAGACGGCTCGTCGTATTTCGTGTTCAGCAGCGGTTTGGTCGGCGGGATCCTCGGATATCCGCTTGCCCGTTTCTGCGGCAGCGTTGTGGGCGTGATTCTGTGCCTGCTCGTTCTCGCCGCGCTCGTTTTCATTCTTGCGAACCTCTCTGTCAGAGATGTCGCGCGCGCCGTAAGACGCGCTAAAATCGCGGGCGAGCGCAAAATGAAGCGCCATCGCGTCCGCAAACAGGCTAAAAAGCTCGGGATCGATCCCAATCTGATACCCGACAGCGAAATCGATATTCCGCTCGATTACGGAAAATACGGCAAGGGCGCGGACGACATCGACATCCCGCTCGACGATCCCAAATCGAGCGCAAAGAAGAAAAAGAAGAAAGCTCCCGTCAAGGCGGGAATTGACGTAGACGTTGTCGACCAGAACGAGGGCAACGCCAAGGACAAGGACCTCTCGGAGGATCTGCTCAACATCATTGACCGCGCCAGCCGTCCTATGGGCGGAGCCGACACCACCGTCGAGCACATAGCCAACGACATCACGCAGGAAAAGCGCGCGAACCGCAAGTCGGACGGCGCGAAGCAGGCGGATCCGCAGACGGTTCCGTTCAGCGTGAAAAAGACCGCCAAAAAGAGCGAAAAGCCCGAGGAGCACAGCGAGTTTGACAACGTGGGCTACAAAAAAGATAATTCTTCTGCGGAAAATAAATCCGAGCACTCGTATCATTATCCGCCGGTAACCCTGCTCAAAACCGCTAACAATAACAACGAGCAGAACGCAATGGAGGAGCTTCAGACCAACTCAAGAAAGCTGATCGAAACCCTCAACAGCTTCGGCGTAAACGCCAACATCACAAACATCTGCCGTGGACCGTCTGTGACTCGTTATGAGCTTCAGCCTGCGCCCGGCGTTAAAATCAGCAAGATCACCAACCTTTCCGACGACATCGCCCTCAACCTCGCCGCCAACGGCGTTCGAATCGAGGCGCCCATTCCCGGAAAGGCGGCTGTCGGCATCGAGGTGCCCAACAAGGTGGTCAGTATGGTAACTATGCGCGAGCTCATCGACTCCGACAAGTTCCGCACCGCAAAAAGCAAGCTGACAGCGGTTCTCGGCCGCGATATTTCGGGTGAGATCGTGCTCACCGACATAGCCAAAATGCCTCACCTGCTCATCGCGGGTACGACCGGTTCGGGTAAATCTGTCTGCGTAAACTCAATACTCATCAGCATTCTTTACAAGGCGAGTCCCAACGAGGTAAAGCTCTTGCTCATCGACCCGAAAATGGTTGAGTTTTCAAAGTACAAGGGTATTCCGCACCTGCTTGTCCCGATCGTTTCCGACGCTAAAAAGGCGGCGGCGGCTCTCGGCTGGGCGGTTAACGAAATGCTCAACCGATACAAGATATTCTCCGAGTTTGACTGCAAGGACATCGATTCCTACAACGCTCTCGTCCAGAAGAATATCAGATACATCGAAGCGAATCCGCCTGTTGAAAACGAGGAGGGAGAGCTTGTTCAGCCCGTCATCGAAATCAACGGACTTCCGGTCGCAAAGGAAAAAATGTCGCGCGTCGTGATCGCTATCGACGAGCTCGCCGACCTTATGATGGCGGCTCCGAGCGAGGTCGAGGACAGCATTTGCCGACTTGCCCAGATGGCTCGCGCGGCAGGTATGCACCTTATTCTCGCCACTCAGCGTCCGACGGTCAACGTAATCACAGGTCTTATCAAGGCGAACGTTCCCAGCCGTATTTCGCTCAAGGTGAGCTCGAATATGGACTCCAGAACGATCCTCGACGTCGGCGGCGGCGAAAAGCTCATCGGTCACGGCGATATGCTCTTTTCGCCCGTGGGCGCTCCCAAGCCTATCCGCGTTCAGGGCTGTTACGCCTCCGATCAGGAAATCGACGATGTAACCGACTTCATCAAGAAATCCGCCAAGGCTGAATACAACGCCGAAATCGAGGAGAACATCAAGCGTATCGAAGCCGAGGGACTCAACAGCGGCAAGAAGGGCGCCTCCGACGACGGCGACGACATCAAGCTCGACGCAAAGATGGAGGAGGCTATCCAGTTCGTCATCGAGTCGGGACAGGCTTCAACCTCAATGCTGCAGCGCCGCCTTAAGGTAGGCTACGCGCGCGCCGGCAGAATGATCGACGATATGGAGCAGCTCGGCATAGTAGGCCCTCACCAGGGCTCAAAGCCGCGCGACGTCCTGATGACCTACAACGAATGGCTCGAGCGCAGAAACGTCCTGCAGAATAATTCGGATTAATTCAAATCTGTCAAATCAGGCGCACCCTTAAAGTGGTGCGCCGTTTTATAAACGCCGAAAGAAGGAAAACTATGTTTCTTCCTATGAACAAAAAAGAAATGAAAGCGTGCGGATGGGATGAGGTCGATTTTGTCTATGTCTGCGGCGACAGCTATGTGGATCACCCTTCCTTCGGCGCCGCGATAATTACGCGCGTGCTGGAGGACTGCGGCTATAAGGTCGCGTTTCTTGCACAGCCCAATTGGAAAAACGACTCCGATTTTACGCGCTTCGGCAAGCCGCGGCTCGGTTTTATGGTTTCGGCGGGCAACATCGACAGTATGGTCGCGCACTACACCGCAGCAAAGCGCAGACGGCACGATGACGCCTACACAGCAGGCGTCAAAACGGGTAAAAGACCTGACCGCGCGGTGACGGTCTACTGCAATATCATCCGCCGGCTCTATCCCGACAGCCCTATAATTATCGGAGGGCTCGAGGCCTCGCTGCGCCGTTTCGCGCACTACGATTACTGGAGCGACAGCGTAATGCCGTCGGTTCTCTTTGACAGCAGTGCTGACATCCTCGTCTACGGAATGGGCGAGCTCCAGACGGTCGAAATCGCAAATCGTCTAAATCAGGGCTATCCCGTCGGGGCGCTGCACGACATCAGAGGAATCTGCTACAGCGTGCGCACCGAGGATTACGTTCCGCAGTCGGCGGTGGAATTGCCGAGCCTTGAGCGCGTGAGGGAGAGCAAGCGCGATTACGCGGTCGCCGCGCGCAAGGAGCTCGACGAAGCCGACGCGGTGCGCGGAAAAACTTTGATACAGCGGCACGGAAAGCATATTCTCATCCAGAATCCGCCGATGCCTCCGCTCGACACAAAGCAGCTCGATTGGGTGTACTCGCTGCCCTACGAGCGCGCCTATCCGCCGTGCTATGAAAACGAGGGAGGCGTTCCCGGGATCTCCGAGGTGCAGTTTTCAATAACACACAACCGCGGCTGCTTCGGCGCCTGCAACTTCTGCTCTCTGGCGTTTCATCAGGGCAGGGCGGTCACCGTGCGCAGCGAGGAAAGCGTTTTGGAGGAAGCCAAAGGCTTTTTGAAGGACAAGCGCTTCAAGGGCTACATAAGCGACGTCGGCGGCCCGACGGCAAATTTCCGCCTGCCGTCCTGCGAAAAGCAGAAGAAGCTCGGACTGTGCAAGGGGAGAAAATGCCTTGCGCCGAAGCCCTGTCCGCAGATGCAGGTCAGCCACGAGGAGTATCTGCAGCTTCTCGGAAAGCTGAGGAAAATCGACGGAATAAAAAAGGTTTTCATCCGCAGCGGTATCCGCTTTGACTATTTGATGGAGGATCGCAGCGACGAGTTCTTTGAGGAGCTCGTGCGCCATCACATAAGCGGTCAGCTCCGCGTCGCTCCCGAGCACTGCTCGGCGGCGGTGCTCGATAAAATGGGCAAGCCGCACATAGAAACCTACAAAAGGTTCTGCGACAAATTCTATGAGCTCAACAACAGGGAAAAGAAGGATCAGTACGTCGTGCCGTATCTTATGAGCTCGCACCCGGGCTCGACGCTCAAAGACGCGGTGGAGCTCGCGCTGTTCTGTAAGCGGCAGGGCATTCATCCCAAACAGGTCCAGGACTTTTATCCCACGCCGGGAACGATCTCGACGGCGATGTTTTACACAGAGCTTGATCCCTACACGCTCGAAAAGGTTTACGTTCCCAAGAGCGAGGGCGAAAAGGCAATGCAGCGCGCACTGCTCCAGTACTTCATCCCCGAAAACAAGCAAAAGGTGATAAAGGCGCTGATCGCCGCAGGCAGGCGCGACCTGATAGGAAACGGCAAAAACTGCCTTGTGACGCCGCTCGCGGGGCAGCAGGTGCAAAAACCGAAGAAGAATAAATACGCCCGCTATTCGAGAAAGAAAAAGTGATTTTTCCGTCAGGGCATCAACTTGTAACTTATAGCTCATAAAGGCTTGACCTTTGCACAAAAAAAGAATATAATATATTCGGTATGTTGCGAAAATATACAGATTTTTCATCGAAAGGATTAGATTGATGGGAGTTTATGAAGAACTTGTCGCGAGAGGATTGATCGCGCAGGTTACTGACGAAAAGGAAATCAGAGAGCTGGTAAACAGCGGAAAGGCTGTGTTTTACATCGGCTTTGATCCCACGGCGGACAGCCTTCACGTGGGACACTTTATGGCGCTCTGCCTGATGAAGCGTTTGCAGATGGCAGGCAACAAGCCCATTGCGCTGATTGGCGGCGGAACGGGAATGATCGGCGATCCCTCGGGCAGAACCGATATGCGCCAGATGCTCACAAAAGAGACGATCCGGCACAACGTAAACTGCTTCAAGGAGCAGATGAGCAAATTTATCGACTTCTCGGACGGAAAGGCTCTGATGGTCGACAACGCCGAGTGGCTGCTCGACCTTAATTATGTGGAGCTTCTCCGCGAGGTAGGCGCCTGCTTCAGCGTCAACAGAATGCTCGCCGCAGAGTGCTATAAGCAGAGAATGGAAAGAGGACTGAGCTTCCTCGAATTCAACTATATGATAATGCAGTCCTACGACTTCTACGCCCTCTATCAGAGATACGGCTGCAATATGCAGTTCGGCGGCGACGACCAGTGGAGCAATATGCTCGGCGG
>ONIJ01000035.1 GCA_900317875.1 uncultured Eubacteriales bacterium | reverse complement strand
TGATCGAATTCTTGGTGATTTCCATAAGATTACCTCCGAAATATAATAAAATTGATATTTAGTAGTTTGCAAAGCTATTATACCATATATTTTGTGGATTCGCAAGGATTTATTTACGGGAACGTGACGTTCCATCCAGTCCGCGCGTGAGAGGATTGTTTGGACGGTGACCTTAATAACCCGCGCTATAACGCGGGAAAAATCCCTAACCTTTTTCGCAAACGTCTGTTTCGCGGAGAAAGCGCCCACGGCGCCCGCGTTATGGCGCGGGATACTATCCTTTCCGTTCCTGCGAACGCATCACGCGCGGACAGATTGTCGGCTCAGCCGACCGGGTTAGGATTTCCAGTATTTGCGGTCGAGGCTGCGGTATTGGATCGCCTCCAGCACGTGGTTGGCGCGGATGATCTCCTCGCCGTCCAAGTCGGCGATCGTGCGCGCCACCTTGAGCACGCGGTCATAGGCGCGCGCCGTGAAGCCAAGGGTATCAAAGGCGTTCTTGAGCGTCTTTTCCGCGTCCCTGTCGATGACGCAGTAGCGCTCGAACTCGCTCGAGTTGATCTTGGCGTTGCAGGTCGTGCGGCTGCCGCCGAAGCGCTGCTGCTGAATCTGCCGTGCTCTGTCGACGCGCTTTTTGATCTCTGCGGACGGCTCGGACTGCTCCTTGGTGCGCAGCTCCTCAAACTCGACGGGCGGCACCTCGACATGGATGTCAAAGCGGTCGAGCAGCGGACCCGAAACGCGGTTGAGATAGCGCCTGATCTTCGTCTCCGAGCAGGTGCACCGGTGCTTGGGATCGCCGAAGTAGCCGCAGGGGCAGGGATTCATCGCCGCCACGACCATCACGGAGCAGGGATAGGTGCAGTTTTGACCCGAGCGCGAGATCGTGATTACGCCGTCCTCGATCGGCTGGCGCAGCACCTCCAGCGCCGAACGCGTGAATTCGGGCAGCTCATCCAGAAACAGCACGCCGTGATGCGCCAGCGAGACCTCGCCGGGACGGATGCTGCCCGTTCCGCCGCCGCCCAGACCCACCGCCGTTACCGTATGGTGCGGCGCGCGGAAGGGGCGGGTGGTGATCAGCCCTTCGTTGTGCAGGGCGCCCGCGATCGAATGGATCTTCGTCGCCTCAATCATTTCCTCAAACGTCATGTCGGGCAGGATGGACGGCACGCGCTTGGCGAGCATGCTTTTTCCCGAGCCGGGAGGTCCGATCAGCAAAATATTATGACCGCCCGCAGCGGCGATCTCCATGGCGCGCTTCGCTTCGAACTGCCCCTTGACCTGAGAAAAGTCGGGGAGGAAGCCTGATAATGAAATGTTGCGCTTGATTTCGGGCGCAGCGGGGGTCATTTTCACGGTCCCCTCCAACAGCTTTTTCAGCTCGGTGATGTTTTTCACGGGATAGACCTCAATGCCCTCCACCACGGCTGCTTCATTGGCGTTCGGATAGGGAACATAGATGCGCTTGACGCCGCACTCGCGGGCGGTGATCACCATGGGCAGAACGCCGTTGACGGCGCGCAGCTCGCCGCTGAGAGAGAGCTCTCCGATGAAAGCGCTGTCGCTCAAATCCGCCTTCAAAAAGCCCGAAAGCCGCATTAAACAGACCGTGATCGGCAAGTCGTAGATCGGACCTTCCTTCTTGATATCTGCGGGCGCAAGGTTAAAAACAAAGTGCGCCGAGGGCAGCTCAAAGCCGCAATTGGTCAGGGCAGAGCGCACCCTGTCCTTGCTCTCCTTCACCGCGGTGTCCGGCAGCCCGACCAGATCGAACGCGGGCATTCCCTCGCGCGCGGCGCTTTCCACCTCCACGCGGTAACCGTCGATGCCGTTGATGCCGAAGCTTGTACATGAAACAACCATATTGCATACGCTCCCGAGTATTGATAGCCATATTATACCACTTAACAGCCCAAAATACAATACATTTAATCCCAAATGATGATAGATTCTTAGGAGAATTGCATAAATTATTTCATTTTAAATATGCATTCCTACAGAAATCTTGAATCCGCTTGACAAACGCGCATTCTTATGATAAAATCTTGTTATAGAATATCAACTGCATGGGGGTACAATATGGTTGACAGCAAAGGATCGTATTCAACCCTTTCAGATGATGTTCTTGCCGAATTTTCTAAAGACGGTGACGACAATGCCTTTAATGAGCTGGCTATCAGGTATCTGAGCAGAATCAGATTTATCGCGCGCAAATATTCAGCTCAAGGCTACGAGCAAAACGACTTCGTTCAAGAAGGGCTGATGGCTCTTCTGTACGCCTGCAAAACATACGATGCGCACGGGGGTAGTTCGTTTGGGAACTTTGTTTCACTTATTGTGGAGCGCAGGTTTATCTCTATCATCAGAAGCTCGCAGTCCAAAAAAGCGGTGCCCGACGCCATGCTGGTTCGAATCGACGCCTTGGAAGAGGAGTTGACGGATGTCGTCGGCTCTCCGGAAGAGCAGCTTGTCAATCGCGAACAGCTCGATCAGGTTCTGAAAAGACTAAACGCTTTATTGTCGGAAAGGGAGTACGAGGTGCTTAAGCTCTTTGCCTCGGGTTTCAGCTACAGCAAAATCTCACAAAAGCTTAATATTTCCGAAAAGTCTGTTGACAATGCTTTACAAAGGGCGCGTAGAAAAATCGGCGTATACGATATGTCCTGAACAGAATGGCTGCGCAGTTTTATGAGGGACAAATTTATATCCCAAAGTGAGGTAGATGTCCATGTATGAAGACAAAACATTGATCTGCAAAGATTGTGGTAAGGAGTTTGTTTTCACTGCCGGCGAGCAGGAATTCTACGCGGAAAAGGGTTTCGAAAATGAGCCCCAGCGCTGTAAAGAATGCAGACAGGCGCGCAAGAACGCCGTCAAAGCAAGCAGAGAGTACTACGATACCACATGCGCCGAATGCGGCGGTCCTGCAAGAATTCCGTTCAAACCGATGGAAGGTAAGAGCTATTACTGCAGCGAATGCTTTGCAAGGAGAAAAGAAGCCGAATAACACTCAGCTTCACTGCAAATAATATTTCATATATTATTGAGCCGGAGCGGCGAGGAGCGATCCTCGCCGCTTTTGTGTTTGGGCGATCCGTTTGACGGTTTTATCCAATAGGTCAAAGAAAGTCAAAAAAATTTAAAAAATCAGGATTCGAGAGTATTTCGGCGTATTCTTGAGCATTTGAAAGCATTTCTCGTATTTT
>ONIJ01000029.1 GCA_900317875.1 uncultured Eubacteriales bacterium | reverse complement strand
GCCGAAGGTATTTGTGCCTGCGGGAGTCATCTCAACGCCGGGCCACTCGGTGTCGCCCTGTGAGCTGCCCCAATAGTGGATGTTAACGGTTTCCCAACCCTTGTTGTTTGTGAAGAGAATCTTTCTGGTTCCGACCGGGATGGGAGGATCTGTGGGATCAGTGGGTTCTGTGGGCTGCTGGCCGGGATTATAAACAACCTTGGGATCCTTGGAGTTTGTGTAGCTTTCATTGAAAGGACCGCTGTAAACAGAAGTGATGAGCTCATATGAGCAGTTGGGCTTCTTTACAACGCCTGCCTCGGCAATGTCCTCCTCGTTTTCTGCCTTGGAGGTGCTTTCGCCGTCGTTGAGCTTGGACACTGACAGATCAGTTACATTAAGGTTAACTGTTGTGTCGGAGGGATCAAGGACTCTGAAGGTGAAGGTCGCCAAAGCAACCTGCTTGTTGTCTGCGGTCTTGAGCGGAACAAGATTGATGTCCGAGAAGTTGCCCTTGATGCCGTACTGAACGGATTCAAGATCTGAATTGTATACCGCGCCGTTCGCGACAGGCATATAATTTGTGTTTGTGGGCTGAAGCTTTGTGCCGTCGTAAGTGAGGAGCCAGTCTGTTGAAAGGAGATCCTTTTCACTGTTGATGAAGTATGTGACGGTAAAGGTTCCCGTATTCTTGCTGAGCTTTGTCTGGTTCTCCGCAAAGAGATTGGAGGTCGCGGTTACAGTGAACTTTTCACCTTGGGGATCAACCGGACGGTACTCACCGTAGGGTTCGTTTGTATGTGCATAATACTGTGCGGGATACTCTGCGAGGAACATCTGGATGCAGGTTACATCCTTGATCGTTACCTCTCCGTCCCTATCGACGTCCGCGAGAAGCTTAGCGTCTCCGGTGAGTCTGGGATCAAACTCTGCAATATCTCTCTGGATTACGGTTACGTCCTCAAGGTCAACCTTGCCGTTGCCGTTAGCGTCGCCGAAGATTCCGATCTGTACAAATTCAGTTGCAGGCTCGGGCTCGGTTGTAGGCTCTTCCGTGGTGGTTTCGGTGGGAACGGTGATGGGAGCGTCGCCCTTGGTTACGTCTGTCGCCTGAACTTCGACCTTGGTGGGAGTCATTGTTGTCTCTTTCCAGCCGGAAGCGTTCATAGCGTCGAGAACGCGTGACTTGCCGAGGAGCTTAAGCTTCTGGGCTGCAACAGCGTTAGCTGCGGGATACTGGGTTCCGAGCTGAGTCGAAGTGTTGGTGCCGTTGAAGATTACATAGGTGTTGGGTGAATTGGGAAGGTCAAAATCCGAATCAACGGTGTTTGTGGTACCCTTTGTCTGTGCAAGGCATCTTGCGGGGATTTCAAGGTAGTAATAACCGAGAGTCTGGTCATAAACCATCTGATTTCCGGGCCAGCCCGCTACAACATAGGTGATCGTCGAACTGGTGTCCTCGTCGTATACATAGCAGCAGATATTTGACCATCTGCTGACGAGCGAGGGCTTGAGGAATACGTAGATGCCCGAGCTTGTCGGCGCCTTCTTTGTATAGTAGTAGGTATTTGCGGAGGTGTTGCCCGCCGCGTCCTTAGCGGTCAGGTTGAGAGTGATGGTTTCGCCTACGTTGTAGTCGGAACCGATTCTGATTGTGGGAGAACCTGTGAAGGTTACGGGAGCGGAGTTCTCGAGTGCATATGTACCGGAAACAGCGTTCTCAAGAGAAAGCTGAACGGTCATTGTGTCGTCCGTGAAGCTGCCTGTCTCAACGGAAGCTGTAGCTTTGGGAGTAGCGGTGGACTTGTAAACGACCGCAACGCCTGTGCTGCCGATGCTGCCCGATACGGTACCGCCGCTTACGGTGAAGGTGTTGCCCGTTACGGTGTCAACATAGTCTGTGCCGTCAGCAAGACCGGTGCCCGAAATGCTTACGGAACCCGCGTTGCCTGAAAGGTTGGAAATTACGATGCCGCCTGTGCCGCGGGCAACGTATACGGAGCTTCCCGAAACGCCGACCTTTTCGGAGTCAACGCTTGCGAAAGCATTGTGGAACTTGTTGATCTCGGAAACAACAGTGCTCTTGTAGCTGAGGTCGCCTGCCGCCTGTCCCATCATCGCCGAACCGGGACGTGCGAAGAACAGAGGAGTCGAGCCCTTTCTCGCAGCTACGATAGCCCATGCTCTGGCGATCTGAGCGTCTGTGATGCCCGAGGTGTTGGAATAGCTTGAAGAGCCGGACTCACCCATATAGGTGTCGTGGGACTCTGCCCAGACTACAGCCTTTGAAGCGCTGCCCGAAAGCTGGTAGTTGGTGCTGGAGGCCATATTGGTGCTGCCCTTTGCAACGCCGGCAGTGATGTTGTCGCTGTACTTGTTTTCGGTTACGCGCATACGGTTGGTGTAACCGGAGAGATCTCTGTTGCCGATGCCGTTGAGGATTTCGCCGTAAGCAAAGAGCTCTTTGCCGCCGTTTTTGCTCTTGTAGTAGCTCTTGGCCTGATCGAGAGTGTTAGCCCAGAAAGAGGAGGCGTCGGAGCCGTCCTTTTCGGTCTCGATGTGCTTTGCTGCGTCAAAACGGAAGCCGTCTACGCCGCAGTCGATACAATCCTTGAGCAGAGCGAGCATTTTGCTCTGAACGGTAGAGTTGCCTGTGTTGAGGTCGGGACAATCCGAAACGTGGCCCTGAACCATCAGGTGAGTTGAGCTGTCGCTGGCGTTGCTTGTCTCACTGTGGAAATAGGTGCTGTAGCCGTTGTAGAGAGTCGGCTCGTAGGTCTTGACCTCATCGCTGAGCTTGTTCTTGTTGATCGTTCCGCTTGTGGGATCCTTGTAGTTTGCCATATGGTTGGCAACGATATCTACGATAATTTTGATACCGTACTTGTCAGCCTCTGTGCAGAGTGCGGCGAGTTCTTCTCGGGTACCGAGCCAGGAGCTCTGAGCTATCTGCATACTGACAGGCTGATAAAGCTTTGACCACTGCATCGAAACGTCGACCGACATACCGAAGTCCTTCGGCTGTGTTACAGGCGACGTCTGAACGGTGGAATAGCCCGCCGCCGCGATTTGCGGCAGATTTTCTTTGATTGAATTGTAAGACCAGTTGAACGCGTGCAAAATTACGCCGTTCTCTGACTTCTCCTGAATTTTCGGCTCACTCGCAACAGAGGAATCGACGTCCGCCTCGGCTGCGCTGGCCGAAAATGAGAATGCCAATGACGAAGTAAGTAAGGTTGCAGCGGCAACGATGCTTACGAGTTTTCTGAGCATTTTCATCAAAAAACCATCCTTTCATAAAAGTTCATTATTATTATACCAAATTATTAAAAATTTGTATATGTTTTATATTACAAATCCTAAACTATTTTTTTGTGCACTATTACGTGATTGACAATTTTTATACACAATTAATATTTATACTAATGTATATTGACAATAATATTAATTTCAGAGCATAATCTTTTTCAATTCTGAAAAGTTCATTTTGTAATACAAAACCTCATCGAAAAATTTGTTTTGTACTAAAAAAATACCACTTTCGGATCCTCTGCCTAAATTATCCGCGCCGCTCCCGGCGGAAGAACGGGATAGTGATATTTGTCCCATTGGAATCGGCAAAACCGTACATGACAGCACTATCTGAAAAACCATTGACTTTTGAACAGTTTTGTCATATAATGTACTTTGGTTTTTTAGCGACCTGCGCGGAGTTGTTTTTTTGCCCGCGCCGGTCGCCTGTAATATACAGCAAACTCTATTTTTATTATGTAAAAGGGGTGCATAAATGGAACAGACACAGAAGAAGGTTATTGTATCTTTGAAGGATATTTTTGTGAGGTTTGATGACGAGGTAATCCTCAACAACATCAATCTCGACATTTGCGAAAAGGAATTCGTTACCATTCTCGGTCCCAGCGGCTGCGGCAAAACCACAACCCTGAGGATTATCGGCGGATTTATTGAGCCTGAGAGCGGCGATGTTATCTTTAACGGTAAACGTATTAACGGCTTGCCTCCTCATAAAAGGAACGTAAACACCGTTTTTCAGAAATATTCGCTGTTCCCGCATCTCAATGTTTTTGACAATGTCGCGTTCGGATTGAAGCTCAAAAAACTGCCCAAGCAGGAAATCAAGGAAAAGGTGCTTAAAATGCTCGCAATCGTTGACCTCAAGGGATACGAAAAGCGGTCTGTTGCCAAGCTTTCCGGCGGTCAGCAGCAGCGCGTGGCGATCGCGAGAGCGCTTGTCTGCGATCCCGAGATCATTCTTTTGGACGAGCCTTTGGGCGCTCTTGACCTCAAGCTGAGAAAAAGTATGCAGCTTGAGTTAAAAGAAATCCAGCAGCAGACAAAGAAAACCTTCATCTATGTCACACACGACCAGGAGGAAGCGCTGACAATGAGCGACCGCGTTGTTGTTATGAACAACGGCGTGATCGAGCAAATCGGCACGCCCGAGCACATCTATAACGAGCCGGTTAATGCCTTTGTAGCCGACTTCATCGGTGAGGCTAACATTCTGAACGGCACCATGATAGACGACTGCCGCGTTCGCATTCTGGGCAAGGAGCTCGAGTGCGTCGACAAAGGCTTTGGCAAAAACACTCCTGTCGATGTGGTTATCCGTCCCGAGGACGTTATGATCACCTCACCCGACACAGGTCAGCTCACCGGCATTGTAGAGAACGTCACCTTCAAGGGAGTTCACTACGAAATGAGCGTCCGCGTCGGCAAGTGCGAGATCCTCGTTCACTCCACCGACAGCGCACAGCTCGGCAGCGCCGTCGGACTGCGCGTCATCCCCTTTAATATTCAGATCATGAACAAGCTGCTGCCCATTTCCAGCAACGTGATTGAAACCGTGGTCACCTATTCCGACCTCTCTCACGCCGATGAGAGCGAGGGATACTTCGAGTTTGAGCTCGAGGGCGAGACCATCACCGTCAAAAACAATTACTTCCCGCAGGGCACAAAGCTGAAAATACATCTGCCCTTTGACGCCCTGTCGATTACGGGCGAAGGCAAAGGAGATCTCAAGGACGTTTACATTGAATCCGTCGTCTACAAGGGCGAACACAACGAGATCATTCTTGAATCCGACACACGCAAGTGGCTTATGCTCAGCGGCACCGACGAACAGGTCGCGACGTATGTTCCGCTGTGGTTTGATTTTTCAAAGGCGAGCTTCGAGGTAATTGAATCTCCCGATGGCGGGGAGGGCAAGTGATGAAATCAAAAAAGCTCTCTATCCCCTACATCATCTGGATGCTCGTTTTTACGATGATCCCGATCGTGATGATCGGACTCACCGCGTTCAGAGACAAAAAAGGAAACTTCTCGCTTCAGCCGTTTGTGAACGCGTATGATTACAGATTTGTATTTCTGAAATCTCTGTGGATCGCACTGCTCTCCACCGCAATTTGTCTGCTGCTCGCCTATTCTCTCGCCTATATGCTCACGAGGATGAAAAAGAGCACGCAGAACACCGTTCAGCTCATTATTATGATTCCGATGTGGATGAACTTTCTGCTGCGTATCTACGCGTGGAGAATTATTCTTCAGAAAAACGGCCCTCTTGATATGGCGCTTTCTATGCTCGGAATCCACGGCAGCTACATCGGCAACACCGGAGCCGTCGTAGTCGGAATGGTTTATGAGTATCTGCCCTTTATGGTGCTTCCGATTTTTACGGTTATGTCAAAAATCGACTACAATCTTATCGAGGCTGCTCAGGATCTGGGCTCAAACGGCTTTGCGGTATTCAGAAAGGTAGTTTTCCCCCTGAGTATTCCGGGAGTTATCTCGGGAATAACCATGGTTTTTGTGCCCAGCGCGAGCACCTTCCTCGTGGCGGAGCACCTGGGCGGAATGGACGACCTTATGATAGGCGACGTAATAGACCGCATATTCCTCACAGACCAGAACACCGGCTCGGCAATTTCGCTGATTTTGATGGTGTTCATACTTGTGTTCCTCATAATTATGAATTTGTTCGGTGATGAGGAGGCGATTGCATAATGAAAAAGAAAACCGGCATCGTCACCAAAATTTACTTCGGACTGATTTTTTTGTTCCTCTATATCCCTATCGGGATAATGATTTTTATGTCCTTCAACAGCGGAAAAAACACGACCGTATGGAAGGGCTTCTCATTCAAATGGTACGGCGAACTGTTTAAAAACAAGGAGCTTATGAACGCTCTGGGCAACACGCTGATAATCGCGGTGCTCGCCTCGATCTTTGCCACCATTCTCGGAACGGCGGCTGCTATCGGAATCCACAACTTCAAGGGCAAATCCAGGGCAGTCATCCAGAACGTTTCGAATCTTCCGATCATCAGCCCCGACATCGTAATGGGCGTTTCGCTTATGCTTCTGTTCAGCTTTGTCGGAGTCCTTTTCAACTTTCAGATGGGATTTGTTACGGTTCTCATCTCGCACATCTGCTTCTGCGTGCCCTTTGTGGTTCTCAATGTAATGCCGAGGCTCAGGCGGATGGATCAGAGCGTCTACGACGCCGCACTCGATTTGGGCTGCAACCAGTGGCAGGCTTTCTACAAGGTGGTGCTGCACGAGCTTATGCCGGGTATTTTCTCGGGTATGCTTATGAGCTTCACATATTCAATGGACGACGTGGTAATAACACACTTCACCCGAGGCGCAAGATTCAACAACCTCTCGACGAAGATCTTCGAAATGCTTCGCAAGCAGGTTCTCCCGACGGTAAACGCGCTGTCCGCACTTCTGTTTTTGGCAATCATCATTATCCTTGTGCTTATCAACGTCTATGAGCGCCGCGCCGAAAAGCGCAACTCGGGACGTTGACGGCCATATCAAAAAAATCTATGGGGGTAGAAAAATGAAAAAAATTCTCAGCATTCTTCTCACTGCCGTTCTCATCGGCGGCACGATTCTCTGCTTCACGGGCTGCGGTTCCACAGAGGCAGGCAAAAACGGCGAGGTTAACGTCTACAACTGGGGCGAATATATGTCGCTCGGCGAGGACGACCTCAAAAACGTTATCGAGGAATTCGAGGACGAGACAGGAATCAAGGTTAACTACACAACCTACGACACAAACGAGGAGCTTTACAGCAAGCTGACTCAGAGCAACGACAGCTACGACGTAGTAATTCCCTCCGAGTATATGATCAGCAAGCTCATCAAGGAAAACCTGCTCAAGGAAATAGACTTTGACAACGTTCCAAACTACAAGTACATCGACGACAGATTCAAAAAGCTTCCCTGCGATCCCGAGGGCAAATACACTGTTTGCTACTCCTGGGGCGTAACCGCTATGGTTTACAACAAAACTATGGTCAAGGATACTCCCGAGGACTGGGACGCGCTCTGGAACAGCGACCTCAAGGGCAACATCCTGATGTTCAACAACAGCCGCGACGCGATGGCTATCGCGATGCAGATGTGCGGAATCGATCCCTCAAACTGCACCAAGGCTGACGTTGACAAGGCTGTTGAAAAGCTCAAGGAGCAGAAGCCCCTCCTCAAGAAGTACGTAATGGATCAGGTGTTCAATGAGATGGAAGGCAACCAGGCAGCTATCGCTCCCTACTACGCCGGCGACATTGCGACAATGATCGATGAAAACGAGGATCTTGAATACTGCCTGCCTAAGAGCGGTTCAAACCTGTTCTACGACGCGATGTGCATTCCCACCTGCAGCAAAAACACCAAAAACGCCGAGAAGTTCATCAACTTTATGCAGAAGCCCGAGATCGCCGCAGAAAACTGCAAGTATCTCCGCTACGGCACTCCCAATACAGAGGCTTCCGATTATCTTGATGATGACATCAAGGAGAGCGAGCTGACCTTCCCGCCCGAGGATTACCTCGATAAGTGCTACATCTTCCAGGATGTCGACGAAGAGGTTTACGCCTATATGCAGGAACAGTTCCTCAAGGTTCAGGCAAAATAGTTTATATAATCAAAGGACAGTCCGAGCGGCTGTCCTTTTTAATATTTATCAAAAAATCATTTGAAACTTATTGACAGTCATATGAACCTGTGCTATAATCATATAACTGTAAGGAGGCGGTAGAATGAAAGCTATCCAGACAATTAATCTGACAAAACGCTACGGAAAGCACCGAGGCATTGAAAACGTGAATCTCGCGGTAGACGAGGGCGATTTCTTTGGCTTCATCGGACCTAACGGAGCCGGAAAGAGCACGACGATACGCACCCTGCTGGGGTTGATTTATCCCACAAGCGGCACTGCGGAGATCTTCGGAAAGCACATTGTTGACGACAAAACGGAGATCCTTGCGCAGATAGGCTATCTTCCATCGGAAGCTGCATACTACGGAAATATGAAGGTGCGGGATATTCTGAGCTTTGCCGCAAAAACGCGCCGCGCCGACTGCAAAAAAGAAGCTGCCGAGCTGTGTGAAAGACTGGAGCTGGACACCTCACGGAGAATAAGCGAGCTCTCTCTCGGCAACAGGAAAAAGGTCGGAATCGTGCTGGCTATGCAGCACAGGCCGAAGCTGTACATCCTTGACGAGCCGACAAGCGGACTCGATCCGCTTATGCAGCAGGAGTTCTATTCCCTGCTCAGGGAGCGAAACGAACAGGGCGCTACAGTTTTCCTTTCTTCTCATATTCTCTCGGAGGTGACGCGCTACTGCGAGCACGCCGCAGTAATTCGCGAGGGCTCGCTGCTGGTGAGCGACAGCGTAAAAAAACTCGCTCACACGGGCGTTAAGCAGGTCAGCCTTCAGGGAATCAAAGCTGCTCCCGAGATCCAAAACGCCGCAAATATGAGCTTCAAAAACAACTGTGCAAAGTTTTTATACAAGGGCGACCGCGTTGAGCTTATCCGCGCTCTGTCAAAACTTACCTTTGAGGACGTGACGATCGCCGACCCGGATTTTGAGGATATCTTCCTCCACTACTACACCAAGGAGGGAAAATGATGACCGTGTTTTTTCACGAACTGAAGCGCGGAAAGCTGTCACTGCTCATCTGGACGGCGGCGATTTCGTTTATGCTCGCCGTAACTATACTGATATTTCCTCAGATGAAGCCTCAGATGGAGGAAATGGACAAGATGGTGGCAAATATGGGCAGTTTTTCCGCCGCGTTCGGTATGGACAAGATGGGAATGTCCCGTTTTATCGATTATTTCGCGCTTGAATGCGGGAATACGCTCGGCTTAGGCGGAGCGCTGTTCGCAGCTCTGATAGGCGTTTCTGCGCTTGCCAAGGAAGAAAAAGAACACACTGCGGAATTTCTTTGCACCCTTCCCCTGTCGCGCACGCACATCGTCCTGCAAAAGCTGCTGGCTGTCGCAGCGCAGGTGATTATTTTGAATATCTTCGCCGCGGGCTGTTCGCTTGGATGTATTTACGCGATCGGAGAGAGCGTTGAGACGGGAGTAATGCTTCCGCTGATGCTTTCTTACTTTCTGCTCCAGCTTGAAACCGCTCTGATCTGCTTCGGGATCTCTGCGTTTCTCAGCGGAAACGGCATCGGCGCGGGCTTGGGACTCACCCTGGGATTGTATTTTCTGAACCTGGTTTCCAACATCACCGAGGACGCGAAGGCACTCAAATACATCACGCCTTTCGCCTACGCGGATGGATCGTACATCGTCATAAACAAAACTATCGAACTGAAATACCTCGCCGCAGGCGCGGCAATGAGCGCCCTGGCAGTGGCAGCGGCATTTTTAAAATACCGCAAAAAAGATTTAAAAACCTGATTTTTTATTTTTCAGTGCGCCTTTTTAGAGAGCGGCGTTAACTAAACGTCGGACTAACGGCGCGTCAAAAAGCGCGGGATGACAAACGTTCCCAAACGCACCATTACAAGTTGCGCGAACTGACCGTCGGGGCACCCGACCGGCGTGACCGAAAGCGCGGGATGACAAACGTTCCCAAACGCACCATTACAAGTTGCGCGAACTGACCGTC
>ONIJ01000156.1 GCA_900317875.1 uncultured Eubacteriales bacterium | reverse complement strand
TGAACGCATTACGTCTTCCGAAATTCTGAACTTACGGTCAAGCTCCGCGGGGAACTCGGCTGTGCTCTCAAACTCGAAGAGAACATAGTAGCCTTCGCTTTCCTTGTTGATGAGGTAAGCAAGCTTTCTCTTGCCCCATTCGTCAACGTTCTTCAAAGTGGCGTGCTGCTCGATGAGTGTCTTGAACTTCTCCACAACGGACTGGATACCTTCCTCGCCCTTTTTCATGGAAACGATCATAACGGTCTCGTAGTTTGCTGTAACTGCCATTTCTTTGCACCTCCTTCTGGACATTATGGCGGATCGCTCCGCAAGGATTTGTCGCATAACGCGACAGATATATTATAACACGAAAAAAAAGTTTGTCAACCAAAAATTCACAATTATTTTGCCGCCGCAGAGCGTAATATTGGGGCATTGACAGATTGACAAATCCCGTAAATAAGATATAATGATTATAGTATTTCAATAGCATGGAGTATTACGGTTATTCGGAAGGAGACGGTAAGCTGAAATACGGTTTTCGGTAGAGAAAAACAGGATCATTTACGAGATTAATAAGACAGGATGTGTTGTTTTGTTCACTTCTATTTTTAAAGAACACAAGGGCTTTGGCAAGCAGATTATCCTGCTCGCCAAAAACGAACTTATAAAAACCTACAAAGGCGCTGTTATCGGTCCCTTCTGGGCGGTAGTAAAGCCCGCGTTCACCGTTTTTGTTTATTGGTTCGCGTTTTCAATGGGCATCAAAAAGCTCAGGGATGTCGGAGTAAATCTCGGCGACCCGAACCATTTGTTCAACATAAACTTTTTCACATTTATGTTTGTGGGGATCATTCCGTGGTTCTTCATCCAGGAACAGATCATTCAGGGCTCCAAATGCCTGCGAACGAACCGCCAGTTCATTACAAAGGTAAAGTTCCCGGTTTCGACCATTCTAACCTACACCGGTCTGTCGCGCTTTTTTGTTCAGATATTCCTGGTTGTGATCCTTTACGGATACATAATTTTCTACCGCGTGTCCGGCGGCAACGATCCGTTCAGCTGGTATGACCTGCAAATATTCTTCTACTGTCCGCTCCTGTTTTACTTCTTCCTTGCGCTTTCGTGGTCGACTGCGCCGATGTCCGCATTCTCAAAGGACTTTGAAAGCCTTATTGTTTCCGTTATGTCGGGTATTTTCTGGCTGTCGGGAATTATGTACGACTCCTACGGCTTCTCCGGCGGACTCAAATGGGCTATGCTCGCAAATCCCATCAACTTCTTTGCAAACGGCTACCGCAACTGCTTCCTTTACAACCGAGGCTTCTGGGTATACAAAACCGAGCTGGTCATCTTCTTCGCCGAGCTGATCGGCGTTACCCTGCTGGGTATTTACAACTACAACCGTCTCAGGAAAACACTTCCTGACGTGCTCTAAGGAGGGGTTTTGTGTCTGAAAAAATTATCTCTTTCAAGAATGTCAGCAAAACCTACATTCTCTACAAGAGCGACGCGGCGCGTTTCAAGGCGCTGTTCATAAAGCCGAGGAACCCCAAAACCAACAAGGCGCTCAACGACGTGTCCTTTGACATCAACAGGGGCGAGTCGGTAGGCGTTATCGGCGACAACGGCGCGGGAAAATCAACCCTGCTCAAAATGATCACCGGCGTTGCCTTCCCCGACTGCGGTGAAATCTTCGTCGACGGCAAGGTCGCCGCTCTGCTCGAGCTCACCGCGGGCTTCTCGCTTGAAATGACGGGCAGGGAGAACATTTATCTCAAGGGCTACATTCTCGGCCTTGAGGATTCCTACATCAAGGAAATCGAGGAGAACATCATCGAATTCGCACAGCTCGGCGAATACATCGACCAGCCCGTGCGAACCTACTCAAGCGGTATGAAAATGCGCCTCGGCTTTGCGATCAACGTAAACATCGAGCCCGACGTCCTCGTGGTTGACGAGGCTCTCGCGGTCGGCGACGCAAGCTTCAAAAAGAAGTGCAAGGACAAAATCAAGGAAATCATCAATGCGGGCACGACCGTGCTTTATGTAAGCCACAACGCCAATTCCGTAAAGGAAATCTGTCCGCGCTCGATTTACCTGAGAAAGGGAGCTATCATTTTTGACGGCCCCACGGAAGAAGCGCTTCAGGTTTATAACGACTACAAGGAAAGTCAGAAAAACAAGAAAAAGAAATGATTAAAAACAGACTTAATGAGTTTGAAGCCGACTGGGCGGCAATGCCGCAGGTCGAAAAGGAAAAGCTCAACAAATTAAAGAATAAAACTATCATAGTCAGCGGACATACTCTTGCCCGCTGTCTTTGCTATGCGCTGATTTATCAGAGCGAGCAGCAAAAGCGGAACATCCGCGTGGTTTACGTCGGCGACTGCAGCGGCTTTTATCCCGAATGCACCCGGAGCGAGTTCTTCAGGGCGGTGGACTTTAATTCTTTATCAGAAATAAACGAAGCCGATTATCTGGTTCACACCGGCTTCTGCCGCGAAAGATCCGAAACCTTCCCGACAGATTTTGCCGAGGAAGTAAAGCGCGTTAACATTCTCGCGGAAGCCGCAAAGCGTCTGGGCGCAAAGACGGTGCTGCTCAGCGACAGCAGAATTTACGGCTCGGGCAAGCCGAACCGCGTCTATTCCGAAAACGAGTATGCACCCGTTGAAAATACTGATTTGAGCAGCTGCGACTGTCAGCTTTTGCGCACGATCGAGTGCCTTTGGCGCTGTCAGCAGAAGGGCGCCGACTTCTTCCTCACCGTGCTGAGGACGGGAATCGTTCTCGGCGCGCACAGCGGACTTAGCAGCTTCATTGACGGAGCTCTGAAAGCCGTTGCCGAGGGAAAGGAATACACCCTGACAAACTCGCAAAAATACACCTTTGTTTACATAACCGACGTGTTCAGAGCGATCGTTTACTCGCTTTGCGGCGAGTTGAACGATAACGGCACCTACAACGCGGCGGGAATCAACGGCACCGCCTCGGCAGGCACGGTCGCGGCAATTCTTCACGACGTTTACGGCGAGAAAGCAAAGCTCGTTCTCACAGACGGCGAAACCGAAAGGGACTGCGCGATCGCAAACGGCAAAATCATCAATGACGGCTGCGCTCCCGCAATCAAGCTCGATACCGCGCTTGAGCTCTGCGTGATGTCATATATGAGCGGCACCGGGGATCTGCAGCTTCCGAACACTCACGACGGAAGGCTTGACGCGATCCAGAAAATGCAGCTCGCCTACCTGCTTGAGGTAGACCGGATTTGCAGAAAGCACAACATCAAATACTTCCTCGGCGGAGGTACCCTGCTGGGTGCGATCCGTCACGACGGCTTCATCCCCTGGGACGACGACTCCGACATTATGATGCTGCGCGAGGACTACGACAAATTCGCGAAAATCGCTCAGAAGGAGCTCCCCGCGGGAATGACCTTCCAGTCGGGCAAAACTGACAAAAACTGCTTTTACGAGTTCAACAAGCTGCGCGTTGAAAACACGATGTTCGCCACCGAGCTTGCGAAGAACCACACCGACATCAATGTAGGCATTGCCTTTGATATTTTCTGCCACGACAAGACCGCGAACTCAGCACTCGGCAGAAAGATTCACCTTGCGCTGACAATTTTTACACGCGCGCTGGTACTCAACAAATGGAATCACCGCAAGGTCGACAACGGCAGCAGGCTGCAGTCTGCGGTCACGAATTTCTTTGTGAAGCTGTTTCCGCTGAGGTTCAGCTATTTCCTGATGAACCGCACTATCAGTTTCTTTAAAAGAAAAAAGAACGCGAAGTATCTCTACGACGGAATGGGCAGGAATGTCTACAACGGCTGCTTCGCCGCAGACATCCTCGACGAGGTGATCTACAAGGATTTTGAGGGCTGTCCTCTTCCCGTTCCAAAACGCTACGACGAGTATCTCACCTTTTTGTACGGCGATTATATGGAGCTGGCTCCGCTCAGTACAAGACTCGGCTGCCACGAGATCCTGCTGTGCGACATCGGAAAATATGATAATTTGACATAACAAAAGGTCGGACGCCGAGTCCGACCTTAATTCTTTTACGGAATTATTCTCCGATTAGTTTTACCTTTGTCATACCGTGTCCCGTAGATTTGAGGTACTTTCCGAAAACGTCGTCCGTCCTTAATCTCAGGCTGGAGGTGTTGACGCAGGGATGGCAGCCGATGAACTCGTCGCTGAACAGATCCTCGTCCACCAGCAGACGGACGTCGTTTTCGCCGTCGTTCATCAGTCCGAGCACGCTTACTGCTCCCGGAAGAATATCCAGATATTTCAGCATATATTCCTCCGAGGCAAAGCTCAGGCGCGCGGCGTTTATCTGCGCGGAGAGCTCCTTGGTCTTGAAGGGCTTGTCCGCAGGCATCAGCAGCAGGTAAAAATTCGTCTTTTGACGGTTGCACAGGAAAAGATTCTTGCACATCGCGGTGCCGAGCACCTCGTCGATCGCCTTGCAGTCCTCCATAGTCTGAGCGGGAGCGTGATCGACGCGCTGATACTCGATTCCGAGCCCGTCGAGATAATCGTAAACCCGGGCCTCGCGCGGCTGACGTCTGTCAGCGCCGGCAGGTCTGCCGTTTTGTAATTCCATATTATTCCTCTTTTCATTTCCTTTTCATCTTATAAAACCATCTCCACTGAACAGCAAAGGTCAGGAAGAAGAAAGCAACGTCAACGAGCACCTTCGCGCCGACAGCCGCCATTCCGAGCGACATCAGCCCCCACAGCGCAACGGTGTTCAGCGCGAGAATTGCCGCCGCTAGCAAAAAATAGCGCGGCGCCGAGGGCTTTTGGCAGCCGGGGATCTTTCCCGACGAAAAGCGCAGCCATAAATAGTGCGTCACGGAAGTGATAAGCCGTGCCGCGATGTTTGCGGTGAAGATCCTTGCCGCGAAGCAAAGCGGAAGCGTAAAAAACAGCAGCGCGAACAGCGCCGTGTCGATGAAGAAGCAAATCAGGGACGAAGTTGAAAACTTGAGGATATTCCAATAAATGACGATCGAGTCCCTTATTGCCTTGAAGTGCGAAACTCCGCCTTCTCCGAAGTAGAGAGTACGGATAGGCACCTCCTCAATCGGTTTGCCGCACCTCATCCACCAGAGCAGCATATTCATTTCATACTCATAGCGGACGCCCTTGATCGAAAGCATAAACGGGACCGCCTTATCGGAAAAGCCGCGCAGACCGGTTTGGGTGTCGCTGATTTTTCTGCCCGTTGAGAAAACGAAGGCGACGTTCGTATATACGTTGCCGAACCAGTTGCGCAGCGGCATTTCGCGGCTGATAGTGCGGCAGCCGAGCACGAGGGACCCGGGACTGCGAGCGCTTGACTCAACCACACGTAGGATGTCCTCAACCGTGTGCTGACCGTCGGCGTCGGCGGTCACTACGATATAGGGCGATGAAAAATTATCGCGGATATACGCGATCCCCTTTTTGAGGGCGTTGCCCTTTCCGCCGTTTTCCGCGCAGTGAACGATCTCGGCGTTTTCTTCGGCGCTGTCAAAAACCGCCCTGTATTTTTCTCCGCTGCCGTCGTCGACGACAACGACCGAAAGCCCGTGTGAGCTGAGCGCTGATACGAGGTCTGTAAGCGTTGAGTCGGGCTTGTATGCGGGAATAAGAATTATTTTTTTCATTACAGACCTCCTTTGTCGTTTATGGTATTATTTTATCATAATTCTGCGATAAATACAAGTGCAACGTTACTTATCATCAAGACAAAACGGCCGGCTTCGTCTGAAGCCGGCCGAAATAGATTATGCGGTTTTGCTGTTACGCGTTGAGGCTGTTCTGGATAGCAACAGCTACGGCAACGGTAGCGCCAACCATCGGGTTGTTGCCCATACCGAGGAAGCCCATCATTTCAACGTGAGCGGGAACCGATGAGGAGCCCGCGAACTGAGCGTCGGAATGCATACGGCCCATTGTGTCGGTCATACCGTAGGAAGCGGGGCCTGCAGCCATATTGTCGGGATGCAGGGTTCTGCCTGTGCCGCCGCCCGAAGCAACGGAGAAGTACTTCTTGCCCTGCTCGGTGCACTCTTTCTTGTAGGTGCCCGCAACGGGATGCTGGAAGCGGGTGGGGTTGGTGGAGTTACCGGTGATGGAAACGTCAACGCCCTCCTTGTGCATAATTGCAACGCCCTCGCGAACGTCGTCGGCGCCGTAGCAGCGAACGTTAGCGCGCTCACCGTCGGAGTAAGGAGTTTCCTTGACGATGGTCAGCTCGCCCGAATAGTAATCGAACTGAGTCTGAACATAGGTGAAGCCGTTGATTCTGGAAATGATCTGAGCGGCGTCCTTGCCGAGACCGTTGAGGATAACGCGCAGGGGCTCCTGGCGAACCTTGTTGGCGTTTCTTACGATACCGATAGCGCCTTCAGCAGCGGCGAAGGACTCGTGGCCCGCGAGGAACGCGAAGCACTTGGTTTCGTTGGAAAGAAGCATAGCGGCGAGGTTGCCGTGGCCGAGACCTACCTTGCGGTTTTCGGCAACAGAGCCGTCGATACAGAAGCTCTGCAGACCGATACCGATGTATCTTGCAGCTTCCTCAGCGTTCTTTGCGCCCGCCTTGAGAGCGATGGCGGCGCCTACGCAGTAAGCCCAGCAAACGTTCTCGAAGCAGATGGGCTGAATGCCCTTTGCGATTTCATAGGGGTCAAAACCTGCAGCCTTGCAGATTTCGCGGCTCTCCTCTACGGACTCGATGCCGTACTGAGCGAGAACACCGTTGATTTTTTCAATTCTTCTGTCGTAGTTTTCAAACAAACTCATGCTGCACACCTCCTTATTCGTGACGCGGGTCAATGTACTTGGCAGCGTTGTCAAACTGACC
>ONIJ01000023.1 GCA_900317875.1 uncultured Eubacteriales bacterium | reverse complement strand
CGGAAGGCCGTGGGTTCGAATCCCGCCGAGGACGCCATTTTAAGCCGTTTTTGATGTTTTTTCGTCAAAAGCGGCTTTTCTCTTTTTACGGCTTTCGTTTATCCGTATCGTGCTGACAAATGCAGGCGGTATGGCGGTAACCTTTCCGCAAAATTGAGAATCGGCTGCTTCCGTCATATAATAATGGCAGAAGGAAGTGATTGTATGAAAACCCCTGATTGGATTTTTTAGGAACTATATTGTCCTTGAAGAAGGACTCTAATAGCTACTACTCTATAATACAAGGCAGAAGAAAAACGGAATTTTTTCGTTCTTCTTCTGCCATCATGTTAGTATTCAGACTTCATTTAAAGGAAATAAAGCCTTTTTTGAAAATAGATCTCCAAGTCTCTCAAATTCAAAAATTTCTATGTAATTATCCAATTATGGGGTTCTAAGGATTTTGCGGCAAGCCGTGTTCCTCGTATTCATCCCATTCTCCGGAGGTAGCGACCACATCTTCTGTTTTGAATTGAAAAATCTCCAGCTCTGTGCGCTCATATTTTTCCTTTGTCACTTCATTTACCTCCTTAGTCCGTGAAAAATGCTTTTGCTTTTTGATTGTAGCGGAAGGTCGCTTTGCCAAGCTCTACCGACGCTTCACCGAGATCAGACGCGATCAACAGCTTCACATAGTCCATAACGGAATAATTGTAAGTGTTATCTCCGATCGTCAGCGTAAACTGCGTGTCAAGCTCCTTAGCGGCAATATCGGACTTTTCAAAGTAAACCATTCCGTTTTTATCCTTCGGAGCTACCTTTGCATCCCCGATGAAAACGGAGTCGCTGTACTGCGCAAACTTTCCTTTGTTGACAACCGTGTAGTAGTGCCGCAGCGAGGTTTTGCTGAGAAAAACAACCGAGGTGTACTCATAGCGCAGGCCAAAGCTTTCAAGATTCGCTGACATCGTGCTTGCGGCGGATTCGATTACAGGCTCGTCCTTGAAGAAGTAAATGCCGCCGTTTGCAAGATTGTTTTTGTTACGGTCAAAGCGCACCTGTGCTCTTGAGCCGTAATCGAGCATGGATTTGACAAGGTCTTGCAGCTTTGTCAATTTTTCCGCGCCGTTATTGCCTTTATCATTTTCAGCCTTTTTATAAGCCTCGGCAAAGTCCGTATCGTTCAGAATAACATCGGCGTATTGCACCACAGAATAGCTGTCATCCGCAGCCTCAGCGCCGCCGAGCAGGAGCGTAGCGGAAACGGCATGGGTCATTTCGGCAACAGCCACGGGAACGGAAGCCCTGTAACCGTGAGAGGTTTTATCGTCGGCGGTCAGGGTGACGGAATACGTTTTTTCATTTCCGTCTACCGTCCAAAGAAAATCGACTGCGGCGCCGTTTTGCACTTCTTCATCGGTCAGATCAACATAGAAGTTAACGCCGATATTGCCTTTCAGCGAGAGGGAGTGCCCCGTAAAATACACCCTTCCTGCGGGCGTGATATCCGCAGTGACAGTGATGTTTTCGGTTGCGGTGATCGTATAAACGCCCTCTGTCGCGGCAAGCTCGCTTGAGTTCGCTTTCACGTTTTGAGCCGTGAAACCCTCTTTGACCGTAAACTCAATTACCGTGCCGTAATCCACGGTACCGTCGTCGTTGATTTCAGCGTCATTTGTGACCACCATCTCTCTCGGAAGGGAAACAACGGGCACAAGCGCCGGCACTTCCTCTGTCCACGAGAAGTCAACAGCCCATGAATAATCCAGTCCTTCCTCGGCGACCCAATCCGCGTGAGCCGCTGCGTAATCCGCAAAATTGGCATTGTATTGATACTCGCCCGTTTCGGTGAAGGACGGTTCTTTTATGACCTCTTTTTCTGCCTCGCAGAACAATACCTGATAGTGGCTGCTGTCGTTTTCGCAGAAGCGGAAACAGGAGGCAATACCGTGGCCCTCGATCACACTGTGTTCCTGCCAGATTTCACTGCTCCATACGTGACCGATCGCGGGAGCGGTTTCCACATCGATTATCTGAGCTTCAAAGTACGGGTTCTCAAACGCCGCGCTCGTGTATCGTGTGACTTCCTTGCTTTCACAGGTTGCCTCGGAGAGTAACTCGCCCGTCGCGTTCACCGTTTCGGTCTCGATGTGAGAGCTGTCGGCTTTGCATACACGGGTCGCAGTGACCTGTGTATGGTCATCATTCCAAGCGTATGCGGCGTCTCCCCAGTCGTGACCTGTGGGCATGATGTCGGCGACCGTCTTTGTCTGATCGGCAAAAGCGGAAGATGCGAAATGCGCCTTATAGGTGTGCTCGCCCATTTCCTCGCAGGTCGGCTGTTTTGTGATCTCGCTTGTCGTGGTGACGTTTTCGCTTTCGAACTTGCCGCAGACAGAGCATTTTCTTTCCGCCGAAGCCAAAGAGCAGTCGTCGCTCCATTTATATGTCACGCTGCCCCAGTTATGATCGTCGGATTCAGGCAGGGTCATCTCGTATTCAAAATCCCTGAACTGTCCGTTT
>ONIJ01000225.1 GCA_900317875.1 uncultured Eubacteriales bacterium | reverse complement strand
GCACTTTATCAAACTCGCGCAGACAGGCAAAAACGTCCTTGTTGACGCCTGCATCGGCAGCGGAAAAACGACCGCCATTCAGCGCTTATGCAACGAGTTGCCCCGAAACAAACGCATCCTCTACCTCACCTACAACCGCCTGCTGAAAATTGATGCAAGGGCAAGAATTGTCAGCACGAACACCACCGTCACCAATTACCACGGCTTTGCCTATGGCACGCTGAAACGGGTCGGTATCAGCCCGGGTATTTCCGATTTGATTCAAGCCTTTATTGCGGCAAAACCGCCGTTTCCGCCGTATGACGTGCTGATTATCGACGAATATCAGGACATCGAACAGGAATTCGCGGATATGCTCGAAATCATTAAAGCTGCGAATCCGTTAATGCAAATCATCGCTGTAGGCGATATGCAGCAGAAGATTTACGACAAAACCACGCTCGACGCCGCTCAGTTCGTTCACCGCTTCCTCGGCGATTATGAACGGCTGACATTTACGCAATGTTTCCGTCTTTCTCAAGATCACGCCGCTATGCTCGGCAGGGTTTGGAAAAAGCCGATTACCGGCGTGAATCAAAGCTGTGTCGTGGAGGAAATGAATCTGTCGCAGGCGGAGGAGTTTCTATCCGAGCAGGATCCGCGCGACATTCTCTGTCTCGGTTCGCGCAACGGCTCGCTGTCCGACACGCTCAACGAGCTGGAATCAAAATATCCCGACCGCTACAACAAAAACACCGTTTATGCCAGCATTTCGGAGGGCGACAACACAAGACCGGGACCTGAAACGGCCATCTTTACCACCTTTGACAGCAGCAAGGGCTTGGAGCGAAAAATCTGCGTCGTGTTTGATTTCACGGAGAGCTATTGGCAGGTGCGTCTCCGTCAGCCGCAGCAATCCTTCGAGATTCTGCGCAATATTTTTTGCGTCGCCGCCAGCCGAGGAAAAGAGCATATCATCTTTGCGCACTCTGACGAAAAACTGCTGTCAGAGGATACGCTCTCTTATGACGGCACGGAAAACACGCTGCTTGACGATATGGACATCGGGGATATGTTTCACTTCAAATACCGCGAGGATATTGAGGAATGCTATGCCCGTCTTAATATTGCGACCTTGCCGCAGGAGGACAGCTCCGTCATCCACACCAACACCACCGATGGGCTGATTGATTTGGCTCCCTGCATCGGATTATATCAAAAAGCGGTCTTTTTCAGCGGCTACGAAATCGACAAGGATATCGAGCTGAAAATACAGATCAACAAGAACAAAAAATATCTGTACAACAAGGAGATCAAAAACGCGCCGCTTGATAAAAAGATTCTCTTTTCCACTTTTCTGGACACCAATCAGGAACGGTATTATACACAGGTCCAAACACCCTTTGTCAACGGCGCCACCACAAAGAAAATCTGCGCGCGCCTGAATACCCTGTTTGTTCCCGACGAGCAGGTACAGCAATATTGTCAAATTGATTTTGCCGCGGGCGAAAACCGGTCAAGGGCGTTTTCTGTTATGGGACATGCGGACTTAGTGCGCGACAACACAGTCTACACCCTGCGCTTTTGCTCGCAGCTGAGCCATGAGGATTTTCTGGAATGCGCCTGCTATATGATCGGGCTTGGAGTACATAATGGAATCGTCTGGAACGTGCGCGACAACGCTAAGTTTTCGGTGGAGATACCGGACAGAAAGCGCTATCTCGACGCGGTAGCGAAAGCCGTCACAAAACAGCAAATCTGCGCCTATTTTGAGCCGCGCAGGATTTTTGACGAGCAGTATTTCGCCGTGATTGACACGGAAACGAACTGGTCGGACGAGGTTATGTCCATCGGCATTGAGATCGCGGACGTGAAAACCTTTGAAAGCGTTTATCAAAAATACTATATCCTCACACCCGAATGTCGCGTCGGCGGTATGTACTCCAACGTGATGGAGCTGCCGCTGACCTGTGATAAAATGCTCGGCACACGCGCTGAGGTGCTTGCGGATATGCAGGCAGTTTTTCAGCGGTATAATATCATTTCGCTCTTTGCCTACAACGCGAAATTCGACCAAGGACATCTGCCCGAAGTAAACTATGTCGATTGGTTTGACATTATGCAGGTCGCGGTT
>ONIJ01000120.1 GCA_900317875.1 uncultured Eubacteriales bacterium | reverse complement strand
CCCAAGGGGTGAGCGTCAAGCCAGGCTTTAGCAGACTGTGCATCGGCAAACGCGCCGCATTTTGCAAAAGCGTCTTCATTGAGTTTTTGAAATACTTGCACATCACGGGCAAGTTGATGTGCTCCTTCAAAACTGAAATGTGTTCCGAATGTTTGATTTACCATCTTTGCTGCACCATCCAGTGCCTGTGAACTGACAAGATGATATTCGGCAGCAGCAGTAGCGAATTCTGTCAGTTCTCCAACCCACTCGGGGTGTTTGTATAAGAGCTTTTTATAGCGCTCGCAGAGCATGGCTTCGTCATGCAGTTCTCCGCAGAATTTACAGTAGGTTACCATCATAATCTCCGTTTATCCGTTGTTTTGTTTGTGTTTGCAGCTTATTGATTTTTCTTTTCAAACTTTCTTATTACGTTGGTCATATCTTTCGGAAGCCTTTTGATACATTCCTTTTTCAATTCCTCGGGTACGGAGTAATACGCTTCGGCTATCCCTCCGGCAATGCAGGTCAGCGTATCGCAGTCTCCGCCGAGAGAAACAGCTGTGCGGATCACATCCGTAAAATCAAGTCCCTCCATAAAAGCGGTTATCGCTTCAGGCACGGTCTGCTGACAGGTTTCAACATGATGATATGACGGGCGGATCTCGTCACAGGTGCGGCTGAGGTCATATCCGAATTCCTTTATTATGTAGTTGCGGATATCCTCTTTGCTGTTTCCTGTACGCGCCATATAGATAGCGCTCGCGGTTGCTTCAGCTCCCTTTATGCCTTCAGGGTGATTGTGCGTTACCTCTGCTGTCAGCCTTGCTATATGACGGGTTTCCTCCAATGAGTCAAACAGCCATCCGGCAGATGATACGCGCATAGCGGATCCGTTGCCGTAGCTGCCGTAAGGCTGCGGATTTGCTTCCTTCAACCAAAAATAAAACATGCCGCCGTAGCCCGCGTTGGGATAAATATGTCCCCACTTTTGCATGGATTTTACCAACTCTGTTTTGATTATATCATCACTTTTTCCGATCGTATTCAGTAACGCCTCAGCAACCGCGATCGTCATAACAGAATCATCCGTGAAATGCGAATACCTGCAAAACAGCGGAAAGTCTTTTGTCTTATTGCCCCTGTCAAATTCATAGGGCGCTCCAATCATATCTCCTAAAATTGCTCCGTACATAAACGTACCTCCTTGTTTTTGATGAATTGATTATACAGCAAAAAATCCAAGTCAAGGTCGTTTGACAAACGACAAATCATTCACCTAAAACTGGCTGGTCGTACTGAAACAGCACGGCGTTGATTTCAAACATATCGTATATGCCGTGCGAGATAAAGTAAGCAATGATCAAGTCGAACAGATTGCTTTGCGAAAACGCGATTTCTGCTCTTGCCAGCAAATCCACTGTCGTCGGTAAGTCGAGTTCTAAAGCTATGGCAAAGGCAACGGCAGTTTTCTTTTTCGGTTTGTAGTCGCGCTTGCTGCGGATCCGCGAAAACACCTTTCGGTCAATATTTGCCTTTTTATATACCGTCACGTCGTCCATTCCGCTTTTGTCAATCAGTTCAAACAGCTTCTCCTGAAAGGTTTGCCCTGCGCTTCCGACGGTCTCCTTCAGATTCTTTTTCGCCACATCGGGAAAGTGTGCCGCGCTTTGAGGTTGAAACAGCGCATGACGTCTTTCTTCTTCCAAACGGACAGAACGGTTATATATGCGCGTCGTTCCATGATGTTGTTCCTGCTGATTTAAAAAGACAGCCATCTGTTCATCAATAAACTGTTCGATTTCGCCCATGAGGTTTTCGGACAGTTCAAACGCCGCTTTGTCAAAAACAACAAGCGTTATTTTCATTTCGTGCGTCAGCAGAAACTTTCCGATTTCCGAAAGCGCAATGTCCAGCGCTTCATCCTTTGGAAAACCGTAGGTACCACTCGCTATCAGAGGAAAGGCGAGGCTTGTGCATTTCAGCTTATCCGCCAATGAAAGTGAATTGGAGTAGCAGGATCGCAGAATCTCTTTTTCACCATGCTTACCGTCCGTCCAAACGGGGCCGACGGTATGAATGATGTATTTGGCATTTAGCTTAAATGCAGGCGTATGGATTGCACACCCGGGTTCAATGCTGCCAATTTTCTTCCGTTCGGCAAGCAGCTTAGTTTCACCGGCTGCCTTATAAATCGCACCGTCAGTTCCCGATCCGATAACCGGTTTGGGATTGGCGGTATTGACGATCGCGTCAGCTGACACTTTTGTGATATCATTGCGGATTATTTGAAACGGCATGCTTTCACCTTTTTCGGTTACTGAATTCTGTTTTCAT
>ONIJ01000065.1 GCA_900317875.1 uncultured Eubacteriales bacterium | reverse complement strand
CGTCATCAGGGAAACAGAGCCAAGCCTATCCTTTCGGATGAACTCATCAGCCGCCTTTTCAAGCGCGTCCACAAAGCCCGAAACGAGCGTTTCGCTGAACATATCGGCGCGGTACTCGGCGAGCAGCCTGAGCTTTCCGCCGCTGATGAAAACATCGATCGAAAGCGGGAACTTGGCGGTATCGAGAGAAAGGGTTTTCAGCTCGCAGAGCTCGCCGCCTATCAAAACGCCCTCGGTGAGCTCGTCCTGATAAGCAATCGAGATGTCGGCGGGAATATCGTATTCCGAGGAAATCTCGGAGAAGGAATAAATGTCGTTTTCCATACAGCCGATGAGCTGCTCGCCCACGGCGCGGACGTACTCATCCACGCTGAGCTTGCCGTCCGCCTGACAGTACACGGGCAGAGTCTTTACGAACATTCCCGTGCTGCGGACGGTTTCGGAGCCGCTTCTGCCGTTGTAAATAGTGGTGAACACGGCCTCATCCGAGAAGTTGAAGCGGCTCACCGTGTAGCCGAACGCCGCGTTGAAAAAGGCGTTCAGGGTAACGCCCTTTTCGGCGCACCAATCGCGTATGGGAGCGACGGGAGTGTCGGTCTGCTTTGTCAAAAAGCCCGAGCTCTCCTGTTTTTCGCTTTTGTCCGCCTTGGGCAGACATTCGGAATCGCAGCCGCGGAAAATAGAGTCGTAGAACTCCTTCGCCTTGGCGTATTTGTCGGAGCGGCGCTTTTCCTCCTCCTCGAGGGCGGCCTCAAAGCCCGTGTAGGTCTCCTTTTCTATTTCGGCGCCGTCGTAGGCTTCGGTGATGTCGCGGAACAGAACCGCCGCGCTCGCGCCGTCAAAAACGATATGGTGAAAATCGAGGAACAGATAATTTCCCGATCCGGTCTTATATATTACCGCCCTGCAGAGCCTGTCGCCCATAAGCTTGTACGGGCGCACGAGCTCGCTCTGCGAAGGAAGCTCTTTGCATTCTTCGACGCTCACCCTCACGAGGTCGTTTTCCTCGCGCTTTGCGCGGATGTCGCCGCTGTCGTTCATAAACAGAGTCGTGTGCAGATACGGATGAGCCGCCATAGCCGCGTTGACCGCTTTTTCAAGCCGCGCGGTATCAACTCCGTCTCCGAGTGCGATCAGGAACGGAATGTTGTACATCGTGGTGTCGGGACTTGCGATGCAGGCCACGAAAATGCCGTTCTGAGTCTGGGTGATCGGGTAATCATCCTGAAGCTCGTAGGTCTTTGAACGCTCCGACTCGGTGAGGAATTTTTCGAGCGCCTGTACCGTGTTGTTCTTGCGCAGATCCGAAATCGAAACGGGAACGTCAAACGCCTTTGAAAGAAGCACGTTGAGCTTGATCGCGCCGATCGAGTTCAGTCCCGCATAGAAAATATCGGTGGTGATTCCGAAAGCGTCCGAGCCGATAACCTCCGCCACGCAGTCAAAGATCTTCTGCTGGACTTCGTTTTCGGGCGGGACGATCTCCTCGCTCTGCTTTACGGGGACCGGCAGGGCGCGCTTGTTGACCTTCTGGTTCTGGTTGAGCGGAATGCGGTCGATCTGCATAGTTACGGCAGGCACCATATAGGGAGGCTTGTTTTCGAGAATAAACGCGTTGAGCGCGTCGATATCGACGGGCTCGTCGGCGACGACGTATGCCGCGATGAACTTTCCGCCGCCTGTTTCGTCAAACGCCTGGACGGTAGCGTCCTTGATGCCCGCAAAGCGGCGGACGATCTCCTCGACCTCGGACAGCTCGATGCGGAAGCCGCGGATTTTTACCTGTCCGTCGTTTCTGCCGACAAAGTCAACGGTGCCGTCGCACAGCATACGTACGATGTCGCCTGTGCGGTAGGCGCGCTCGTAGCCCTTTTCGTCCGAGAACGGGTTTTCGATAAACGCCTTCTGGTCGGGACGGTTGAGGTAGCCACTGCCGACCTGATGTCCCGCTATGACCAGCTCGCCGGGCACGCCAAAGGGAAGCCTGCGCAGGTTTTTGTCTACGACGTACTGCTTGAGGTTGTTGAGCGCCTTTCCGATCGGCACGCGCTCATACAGCCTGTCGACGGGATAAAGATTTGTAAATACGGTACACTCGGTCGGGCCGTAGGCGTTGAAGAAGCCGTAGCCCGTCGGCGGTTCAACGGGAACCAGCCTTTCGCCGCCGATCGAAAGATAATTCGGATATTCGGCGTCGGGGAACAGCGAAGCGAACTGCCTGCCGACCTGAGTCGTCATAAAGCTGTGGGTGATTTTGTTTTCCTTGAAGTAATTTTCGATCGCGAGCAGGTCGAGGCGGATCGCCTCGTCGATGATGTGGAGCTGAGCGCCGCTTGTAAGCGTGGGATACATATCCATCATATTCGCGTCAAAGCCGTAACTCGCGTAGGCGGCGACGCGGCTTGTTTCGTCGAGCTTGTAGAAATTCCTGAACCACTCGCAGAAACAGCACAGATTGCGGTGCTCGAGCATTACTCCCTTGGGCACGCCTGTGGAACCCGAGGTGTAGAGCATAATGAACAGGTCCTCGGGATTCGGATTTTCAAGCGGCTCGGCGGATGCGGGCAGCTCAAAAATTTCATCGGTGTAGAGCACGGCGCCGCCGTAGTTCGGCAGCCTGTCCGTCAGGCTCCTGTCGGCGATAAGATATTTTGCGTCCGCGTCCTTTACCATAAATTCAAGGCGCTCAACCGGATAGCTGGGATCGAGAGGCTGATAGCCCGCTCCCGATTTGAGAACGCCGAGCGAGGCGATCGGAATAAACTCCGACCTGGGGATCAGCACCGAAACCACGTTTTCCCTGCCTATTCCCTTGCTTTTCAGGAACGCGGCGACATTGTCGGTGATTTGGTCGAGCTCTTTGTAGGTAAGTGTTTTATCAAGACAAACCGCGGCGATGCCGTCGGGAGTTTTCTCGGCCTGCCTGCGGAAAAGCGTCACCATATCGGTTATCTCGTAGTCCTTCTCGCGGCGGTTGTTTTCGTCAAGGCGCTCAAGCTGGCTCTCGGTGAGCATATCTATGTCGGACATCTTTTCGGCGGTGAGCATTTCGAGAAGTATCTTGTCCATACTCTAGAGCATAGCGGCGATTATCTCATCGTTGTACACATCCTGCTCGTACTCGGCGTAAGCAGTGAAACGTCCGTCCTCGCGCCTGATCGTCAGCTCGAAACCGCTCTTCGGATCCTTCATCGGGAGCAGCTCAACGGTGGATTCCGCGCCGCAGAGGGTGACTTTGTGGATGGCGTCGCCCTGATACGCAAAAAGCACCGACGGGTTAAGTTTGAAATCGGAGCAGAAGTCCGCAAAGGAATAGAGATCGTTTTCGCGGTTGAGAGTTATCCGGCTGTCGAGTTTTTTGAGGAACCCGTCAGTATCCTCGCTATCGGAAATCTCGGAATAAACGGGATAGGTCTTGACGAACATTCCCACCGTGTTGTTCAGACGGCTGTCTCTGCCGTGATGAACAGTCGAGTAGAGAACCTGAGCACTGTTGGTGTACTTCGACAGAAGGAAGGCAAACGCGGCGTTGAACACGCTGCTCAGCTTTACGCCGTTCTTTTTCGCAAGCGTTTTGAGCGCGTCGGAATCCACCGACTCAAACTTATACACCAGCTCCTTCATCGCGTGCTCGCGGGTGTTTTTGTCGGCAAAGAAGGCGGTATCCGTATCCACGCCGTCAAAAACGCTCTTATAGTAAGCCTTAGCCGCGGCGTATTCCTCGCCCGAAAGCCTCTGCTGCTCCTCGAGCGCGAAGTCGCACGCGCTGAAGCTCTCTCCTATCGGCTCCTCCCCGCCGTAGACGCGGTCGATTTCCGACACGAGCACGAGCGCCGAGGTCATATCAAAAACAATGTGGTGCACATCGAGCAAAAAATAATCCTGCGACGGCGTTTTTACCAAATAAAAACGGAACAGACGGTCGCTGTGTAAATCGAACGGCAGAACATAGTCATAGGGGTCAAAGTCGTCCGTGATCACACGCTCAATCTGCACCGCGTCATCGCATATGGTTTTGTAAACCTCGCCGTTTTCATCCACACCGAAGGAAACAAGCAGTCCCGGATGCGCCTTAACAGACGCACGGACAGCCTGCTCGAACCTGTCAAAATCGACGTTTTCGGGCAGAGTGATAAGATATGGAATGTTATAAGCGCAGTCCTTCCGCGTGGTCTGCTCGATATAAATTCCGTACTCGGTTTTGGAAAGAGGGTATTTTTTCATAGCTTATTCCTCGATGTTAAGAATTTTGTTAAAGCCCGTGAGATTGATGATCGTGCTGACGTTTTTGGTGAGTCCTTTGAGCGTCAGT
>ONIJ01000189.1 GCA_900317875.1 uncultured Eubacteriales bacterium | reverse complement strand
TGCATTTTAAGCAGCCTTGTCACAGTCGATTTGAGCTTGTCGCGGCTTACGACCGCGTCGATAAAGCCCTTTTGCATAACAAACTCCGAGGTTTGGAAATCCTTCGGCAGCTTTTGCCTCATCGTCTGTTCGATTACGCGCGGACCCGCAAATGCTACAAGGGTGTTCGGCTCGGCGAGGATGATGTCGCCCTCCATTGCGAATGAAGCCGTAACGCCGCCCGTTGTGGGATCGGTGAGCACGGTGATGTAGAGCAGTCCGGCGTCGCTGTGGCGCTTGACAGCGCCCGAGGTCTTTGCCATCTGCATAAGCGACAGAATGCCCTCCTGCATACGCGCGCCGCCCGAAACGGAGCAAACCACGACGGGAAGTCCCTTTTCGGTGGCGAACTCGAAGGCGCGGGTGATTTTTTCACCCGTGGCGGTTCCCATACTGCCCATCATAAAGCCCGCCTCCATTACGCAGAGGACGGCCTTCACTCCGCCGATTCGGCACTCGCCGCAAATCACGGACTCGTTGGCTTTCTGCTTTGCTTTTTCGAGCTTGCTGTCGTAACCCGGGAAATCGAGAATATTGCAGCTTGTAAGCGCTGCGTCGTGCTCGACAAAGGAATCGCAGTCCGCAAAAAGACTGATGCGCTGCTTGGCGCTCATTCGGAAGTGGTGACCGCACTTTGTGCAGACGTTGAGGTTCTCCTCCATATCGGTGGTGAGCAGCAGCGTGTTGCACTTGGGACACTTGACCCACATTTCCTCAGGGACAAACGGTACGTTTTGCTTGGCGTCGGGTGTAGACTCGAGCTCGTTTTTCGGTTTAACAAAGGCAAATAAATCCATAGCGGCGACCTTTCCGTTGAGAGCTGATTATTATTCGCGGCTCTCCTTTTCTATCTTATATGCGTCTTTTCTCTCTTGCTCAAAATCCACCATAAAATCGGTGGTGTACTCTCCGCTGACGAAGCGGTCATCGGAGAGGATCTCCGCGAGGATGTCGCGGTTGATGTCGATTCCGTCGATCGTAAGCTCCGAAAGCGCCATCTTCATCTTGCGGATCGCCTCGGCACGGCTGCGCGCCTGGACGATCAGCTTACCGATCATTGAGTCGTAATACGGCGGAACCACGTAATCCTGATAAACCGCTGTGTCAAAGCGGACAAACGAACCGCCGGGAGTGTGCAGTCTTCTGATTGTTCCGCAGCTCGGACGATAGCCCTTTTCGGGATTCTCGGCGTTGATGCGGCACTCGATAACGTTGCCGTGAGTGAAAATGCTGTCCTGAGTTCTGGTCAGCCTTGCGCCCGCCGCAATCCGGATCTGCCACTGGACGATGTCAAGACCGGTTACCATTTCGGTAACGCCGTGCTCAACCTGCAGACGGGTGTTCATTTCCATAAAGTAGAAGTTGTTGTCCATATCGAGGAGGAACTCAACCGTGCCAGCATTGACGTAATTGACCGCCTTCGCCGCCTTGACCGCCGCCGCCATCATCTTCTTGCGGGTTTTCTCGTCAAGGGCGGGGCTCGGGCTCTCCTCGATCATCTTCTGGTTTTTGCGCTGAACGGAGCATTCGCGCTCGCCCAGACAGATAATATTATTGTATTTGTCGCAAAGCAGCTGCATTTCGATGTGCTTTACGGGATGTATGAATTTTTCTATGTAGCACGCGCCGTCGCCGAAGGCAGCCTTTGCCTCGGCGCTCGCCGAGAGGAACGCCTCCTCGAACTGCTCGATCACTTCGACCTTGCGGATTCCGCGTCCGCCGCCGCCTGAGCGCGCCTTGATAAGAAGCGGAAAACCGATCCTCTCCGCCTCTGCCTTGGCGACCTCCAGATCCTCGACAACGTCGCAGCCCGGAGTTACGGGCACGCCCGCCGCGCGCATAGTCTTGCGCGCCATATCCTTGTCGCCCAGCATAGCGATCATATCCGAGGTGGGGCCGATGAAGTTGATGTTGCACTGCTCGCACAGCTTTACGAACTTGGCGTTCTCGCTGAGAAGGCCGTAGCCCGGGTGAATAGCCTGAGCACCGCTCTCGACCGCAACGGTGAGAATGGCGGGGATATTGAGGTAGCTGTCCGCCACGCGGTTGCCGCCTACGCAGTAGCTCTCGTCGGCAAGCTGAACGTGCATGGCGTTCTTGTCCGCCTTGGAGTAGATCGCCACTGTGGAAATGCCCATCTCGCGGCACGCGCGGATTATTCTAACGGCGATTTCGCCGCGGTTTGCAATCAGAATTTTAGAAAACATATTCTCACATCCAAGATAATAGTGTTGCCTTATTGCTCATTGGGAACAAGCGCGAACGACAGCTCTGCCGAAACGCACAGCTTGCCGTCGACATAGCCCTTGGCGTCGATGAAATAGAACGCTCCCCTGTTCTTGGTGAGGGTGCAGACGCTCTCGAGGGTGTCGCCGGGCTTTACGGGATTTTTGAATTTCACCTTGTCCATCTTTGTGAAGTAGGGCGTGCAGTTGCTCACCTTGTCGGCGAGCAGACAGCAGCTTGCCTGTCCCATCATTTCACAGAGAATTACGCCCGGAACAACAGGGTTGCCCGGAAAATGTCCCTGAAGGAAGAACTCGTCGCCCTTGATTGTGTACATTCCCTTCGCGGTGTTTTCGTCGAGCATTTCGGACTGCTCAACGAGAAGCATATTGTCGCGGTGAGGAAGTATCTGCATAATTTCCTGTTGGTTCATAATCAATCTCCTGACGGGTATATTAGTTGTTTGTGCGGACAAAAATTTAATTATTTTACGCTGAACAAGGGCTGGTCAAACTCAACCAGATCACCGTTGTTCACAAGGACGTCGACGATTTCGCCGTCTGCCTCAGCCTGGATCTCGTTCATACACTTCATCGCCTCGATGATACATACGGTGTCGCCCTTCTTAACTCTCTGACCTACGGAAACATAGGGATCGCTGTCGGGCGAGGGAGCCGCGTAGAACACGCCGACGATGGGCGCGTTGATCGTTTTTCCGCTTTCCGCCTTTACGGGAGCAGCTGCGACGGGAGCGGGAGCCGCGACGGTCTGAACGGCGGGAGCGGCAGCCTTTTCAAGTCTTACCTTGTTGCCTTCAGCCTGAACCTCCAGAACGGAAAGCGAGGAGCCTTCGAGCAATGCGATTAATTCCTTGATTTCATCTAAATTGTACATATGTATATCGTCCTTTCGGTTACTTTATCTTTTTGAACACAACGCAGGCGTCGTGACCGCCGAAGCCGAGATTGGTTGAGGCGGCGACGTCGACGTCGCGCTTGACTGCTGTTTTGGGTGTGTAGTTGAGGTCAAGCCCCTCCTCGGGCTCCTCGAGGTTGATTGTCGGAGGAATAATTCCCTCCTCGATGGCCTTTACAGCCGCGATAGCCTCGATAGCACCGGTCGCGCCGAGCATATGACCTGTCATAGACTTGGTCGAGCTGATGCTCGCGTCGTAAGCGCGCTCGCCGAGAGCCTTCTTGATAGCCATTGTTTCGGTGAGGTCGTTGAGGTGTGTGCTGGTGCCGTGAGCATTGATGTAGATTGCCGCGTCGTCGGCGATGTCAGCCTCATCAAAGGCAATTTCGATCGCCCTTGCGAGTCCGGCGCCCTCGGGATCGGGAGCCGTAACGTGGTGAGCGTCGCAGGTGTTGCCGTAGCCGGAGAACTCGGCGTAGATCTTCGCGCCGCGCGCCTTGGCGTGCTCGTATTCCTCGAGGATGAGCATACCCGCGCCCTCGCCCATTACAAAGCCGTCTCTGTCCTTGTCAAAGGGACGCGAAGCGGTGTTGGGATCGGGATTTGTGGAAAGCGCCTTCATATTCTGGAAGCCCGCGATCGTCAGCCTTGCGACAACCGCCTCGGCGCCGCCTGCTATGATCGCGTCGGCGTAGCCGTCCTTGATCGCGTGGAACGCCTCGCCGATTGAGTTCGTGCCGGTAGCGCACGCGCTCATAACCGAAAGGGACACTCCCTTGGCGTTGAAGCGGATCGCGACGTTGCCCGTGGCGATGTTGCCGATCATCATCGGGATGAAGAAGGGACTGACCTTGCGCGGACCGCCGTTTTCAAGGCCGACCACATTGTTTACGAATGTGTTGAGGCCGCCGATGCCGGCTCCGATGTAAACGCCGAAGCGGTTCTCGTCAATGTTGCCGGCTATGCCGCTGTCGTCGACTGCCTGCTGAGCCGCCGCGATGGCGTACTGGCAGTAAATGTCGAGCTTTTTGGCTTCTCTTTTTTCAAAATAAAGCTCGGGGTTGAAATCCTTTACCGTTCCGGCGATATGTACCTTGAGGTCTGAGGTGTCAAATGCGGTGATTTCCTCGATTCCGTTAACGCCGTCAACCATATTCTTCCACATTGTGGGAACGTCGTTTCCGACAGGGCTTACCGCGCCCAGACCTGTTACTACTACTCTTCTGCTCATATTATAATCACTTCCTGGAATACAAAGTATGAAATGTGCGGGGCATTGCCGCTGTCAAACGTCAGATAGCAAGGCCGCCGTCTACGCGGATGACCTCACCCGTTACATATGCCGCCTCGTCGCTGCACAAAAATGCCACTACGTTTGCGACGTCATCGGGAGTGCCGATGCGCTTTGCGGGGATCTGAGCCTTCATAGCTTCCTTGACCTTGTCGGAGAGAACGTTTGTCATATCGGTTCCGATATATCCCGGAGCCACCGCGTTGACGGTAACGCCTCTGCCCGCGAGCTCGCGCGCTACGGACTTGGTGAGTCCGATGATGCCCGCCTTGGAAGCGGAGTAGTTAGCCTGACCTGCGTTGCCGATGAGTCCGACAATCGAGGAGGTGCTGACGATCCTGCCCGAGCGCTTTTTCATAAAGTGCTTGTAGGTGTGCTTGATCATATTGAAGGTGCCCTTGAGGTTGACGTTGATTACAGCGTCAAAATCCTTTTCATCCATATTGAGCACCAGCTTGTCGCGGGTGATGCCCGCGTTGTTGATAAGAAAGTCAACTCCGCCGAAGTCATCGATAACTGTGTCGACGACCTTTTTGGAGGCTTCAAAATCGGAAACGTCGCAGAAATACTGCTCAACCTTTGTGCCGTACTGCTTCAGTTCCTCAACGGCATTCTTGCCCTCGGACTCATCGCCGACATAAAGGATAGCGATGTTTGCGCCGCCCTCGGCGAGTTTTTTTGCGATTGCAAGTCCGATGCCGCGCGAACCGCCCGTGATAACTGCGGTTTTGTTCTCAAAGTTCATATGTACACCTCATTAAAGCTCTAATTTATCAATATCCTCGGGAGTTTCAACCTTGTACGCCTTCATATCGTCGAAGGTGCGCTTGCAGAGGTTCTGCAGTGTCTTTCCCACGCCTACCTCAATAATGGTATCGACGCCCTGTGCCTTCATATTTTCCGTTATGGTCTGCCAGCGCACGGGATTTTCGACCTGCGCCCTGACGAGCTCCTTGAAATCGCCCTCGTACGGCTGAGCCGTGTAGTCGGAGTAAATCGTGATCTCGGGCTGTGAAAACTCAACGCCCTCCATATATTCGGCGAGTCCCTTTGCCGCCTGAGCCATAAACGGAGAGTGGAACGCTCCGCTTACGGGAAGCTGCTTGGCTCTGCCGCCGACCTCCTTGACCGCCTCGCAAAACGCCTCGGCGTTCTCGGTTGTGGTTGCCACGACCGTCTGAGCGGGTGAATTATAGTTGACGGGATAGGTTTTTTCGAATTTGGCGCAGATCTCCTCGACCTGCTCGGGCGTGATTTTGAGAACCGCCACCATTGCGCCGGGGTTTTCCTTAGCCGCCTTGTCCATAAGCTCGCCGCGCTTGCAAACGAGCTTGAACGCCTCCTCGTCGGAGAGCGCGCCCGCAAACGCGAGAGCCGCGATTTCGCCGAGCGAGAAGCCCGCTACGCAGTCGGGAGTTATCCCCTTCTCCTGCAGGGCGCGAGCCGCCGCAAGATCCGCAGTAAATACGCAGGGCTGAGTGTTGACAGTCTGAGTGAGCTCCTCCATTGTGCCCTCAAAGCACTGCTTTGAAGTGCCCTCGCGGATGCTGTCCGCCATATCGTAAACCGCCTTTGCTGCGGGAGAAGCCTCGCAGAGCTCCTTGCCCATTCCGCTGTACTGGGCGCCCTGTCCTGAAAATACAAATGCTATTTTACCCATTTTGTCGCTCCGTTCAATACTGCTTCAGCTTCGCCGAACATTTCGGTGATAATCTCTCGGGAAGTCTGCTCCCGTGTAACCATTGCGGCAACCTGACCGGCAAGCACGCATCCGTTTCTTACGTCGCCTTCGCGCGCCGCCATACGCAGCACACCGGCGCCCATTTTTTCAAGCTCCTCGTCGGAGACGCTCGACGAGTCGTACTCCGCCTTGGCGTATTCTCTTGTGAACTGGTTGCGGATCGAGCGCACAGGATGGCCGAGGCGCTTGCCCGTTACAACCGAATCTATGTCCTTCGCCTTGAGCACCTTGTCCTTGTACTCCTGAGCGATCGTGCACTCCTTGGCTACCAAAAAGCGCGTGCCGACCTGAACGCCTACCGCTCCGAGCATAAACGCCGCCGCGAGCTGTCTGCCGTCGGCAATGCCGCCTGCCGCGATCACGGGGATTTTTACCGCGTCGACGACCTGGGGCACGAGCGCCATTGTGGTGAGCTCGCCGACGTGACCGCCGCTTTCGCCGCCCTCGGCGATAAGCGCGAACGCGCCGAGCTTTTCCATACGCTTAGCGAGTGCGACCGAAGGAACCACGGGGATTACCTTGATTCCCGCCGCAAGCCATTTTTCCATATATTTGCCCGGATTGCCGGCGCCTGTTGTGACTACGGGGATCTCCTCCTCGACGACAACGTCGGCTACCTCGTCCGCGAAGGGACTCATAAGCATAATGTTGACACCGAAGGGCTTGTCCGTAAGCTCCTTGCACTTTTTGATCTCGGCGCGAAGCTGTTCTCCGTTGGAGTTCATCGCGGCGATGATTCCAAGGCCGCCCGCGTTTGAAACGCCTGCGGCAAGAGAGGCGTCGGCCACCCAGGCCATACCGCCCTGAAAGATAGGAAATTCAAGTCCGAGCGACTGGTCGATTACTGTTGAAATCATAGGTACATTCTCCTTTGATGATAACGCATTTTTTCATCGGCAGTTGCAAAATAAAACCGCAAAAACCGAGCCTTTTACATACTTAGACACTATCGTTATTATCATACAGCAAAACAAACCAAAAGTCAATCTTTTATCTTCCAAGCACAACGCCCCTCACGCGTCAGTTTTTGTCTTAAATGACGGAAAATTTCATTATTTCATCAACTGCAAAAATCCTCAAGAATTTTGTCTAGCTGCTTTTTGTCATCCGCCGCTATTCCGTCCTTTACTCGCTTTACGTCAGCCTTCGGGAGCGTTTCGGTGCGCGTGCCCGTCACGCTCTCGGGAACGCCCTCGCCTGCGCGGAACACCGCTATTTTACCGCGCCAATCGCGTACAACATAACCCTTCGGAGCTTCGGTTTCGATCACCGCAACCGTGTCATTTTTTTGTGTTTCGCTGTCGGGCACCGACGCTCCGACAAGCACGCAGATTATCAGGATCAGCCCCGTAACCGCGACAAGTATTTTCATTTTTGCACTTTCCTTTCCTGAAATTCGGTATTATTATTCGGAGCAAAGATAAAAATATTCACCCATTTTCATAAAATTAACAGGCTCTGCGGGTATTTTTTCTCTGAAAAATATTTATTTATATATTTATTTTTCGGCAGTTAAGTGCTATAATACATATTAAATATGTTTATTAATTAATTTGATTTCTTCAAAAGGAGTTAATATGCGCAATAAACGTGAAACTGACATCAGTAACTACACTGACAGAACCACCGACGTTGCTGTCAATCCTCCGAAAACGGAGAGCGGCGTCAAACGATTCTTCAAGGGACTGGGAAAGTTTTTGCTGACAATGTTTATCATCTGCTTCATTGCGGCGGCGATAACTCTGGTTTCTCTGGGTATTTACATCTATAACCTGTCGAAGGAGCCCACGGGTATCGACCTCAAGGCAAAATCGATGAACCAGACCAGCCGCATTTTCGTCAAGGACAGCAAGACAGGCGAATTTACCGAGCGGCAGAAGCTCTACGATGTGGAAAACCGAATTTGGGTTGACTACGCCGACATTCCCCAGTATATGAAGGACGCACAGGTGACGATCGAGGACAAGCGCTTCTTCGATCATCAGGGCGTTGACTGGACGCGAACCCTTTCCGCGGTCGGCGCTCTCGTTACGGGAGGCGATTCCTACGGCGGTTCCACAATCACCCAGCAGCTTATCAAAAACCTCACCGACGACAACGAGGTTTCAATCAACCGTAAGCTGCGCGAGATCACCAAGGCGCTCAAGCTCGAACAGGAGTACACCAAGGAACAGATCCTCGAGGCGTACCTGAACGTTGTAAACTACGGCAACAACTGCCAGGGCGTTGAGGCTGCGGCGCAGCTATACTTCGGCAAAAGCATCAAGGACTGCTCGCTCGCCGAATGCGTTTCCATCGCGGGAATAACTCAGAACCCGTCCCACTGGAATCCTCTGCTCTACCCCGAAAACAACCGTATCCGCAGCGAGAACATCCTCTACGAGATGTACGACCAGGATAAAATCACCGAGGAAGAGCTTGAACAAGCGCTGATCGAGCGGAAAAATATGACGTTTGTCGGATTCTCCTCGAACCACGACGACGAGGACGACGAGGACGACGAGGACAACGTTCAGAACTGGTACTACAACCAGATGATTTACGATCTGCGCGCCGACCTTGCAAAGCGCTACAACATCAGCGAGGGCGCGGCGAGCGAAAAGATCTACACCGAAGGACTTAACATATACAGCGCGATGGACGAGCAAATGCAGGACTTCATCGAAAAAGCCGCGCTCAATATGGACAAATCAAAAGATCCTGAAATCCAGATAGGCTCGGTGCTTATGGACTTTGACGGAAGGGTGATAGCCACCGTCGGAAGCTCCCAGCGAAAAACCGGTCCGCTTGACTGGGACAGAGCCACTCACTCGGCGCTGCAGCCCGGTTCCTCAATAAAGCCGGTGTTCGTATACCCGATGGCGATCGAGAACAAACAGCTTTATTACTCGTCAACCGTGCTTGACGAGCCGCTGGACGACTACGAAACAGGCTCCGACGGCAGCAAGATTCCGGGCCCCAAGAACGCCTACGGCTCTTATCTGGGCAATATTCTTCTGCCGGACGCAATCGAGCGCTCCTCAAACGCAACCGCGGTTCAGACGATGAAGCTCATCGGAGGTCCCTCAGAGGCTTACGACCAGGCGGTCAACAAGATGGGCTTTAAGATGCTCGACGATGAGGACAGCTACCAGATCGGTTCGCTGTCGATCGGCGGTATGGTAGGCGGCGTGAGCGTCCGCGAAATGGCCGCCGCTTACACTTATCTCGGCAACGGCGGACTCTATTACTCGCCCTACACCTACTATTATGTTACAGACAGCGAAGGCAATGTGATAATCGACAACCGCGACAGAGTGCCGCGTCAGGCTTACTCCTCCGAAACGGCTACGATTATGAACAGACTTCTCCACTATAATATGGAAACCGTAACCAGCACCGAGCACACATACGCTAACTACGCGGTTATCCCGGGATGGGATATCGTCGGAAAAACGGGTACGACCGACGAAGACAAGGACTGCTGGTACTGCGGATTGTCTCCGTATGCGGTAATGGCTACGTGGACGGGCTTTGACCTGCCCGACACCATAAACGACAAAACACGGTCGGCGAAGTTCTTTAACACGGTAATGACGGAATATCTGAAAAACCGCGACGCTAAAGAATACAAGCTGTCCGACAACGTGTTCCAGGCCACCTATAACCCGATAACAGGTCTTGTGGTTTCAACGGAAGTAATCGAGGGCAAATACATCGGTTACTACACCGATGACAATATGCCGGCGTTTGGCGAGCCCTACTACGAGCCGGAAACCTATGATTACAGCAGCCATGTCGAATCAACCTCGGACGCTCCTGTGGATCCCACGGGAGTTGACCCGACGGGAGGACAGGAAAGCGGAGTCGATCCGACGGGAGGACAGGAAAGCGGAGCTGAGCCGACAGGCGGTGAGCCAAGCGCAACCGAAGCCTCCGGCGGAGGTGAGCAGCAAGGCGGAAACGATCAACAGCCGCACGGCGGAGGAGATAACGCTCAGCCGCAATAATAATGTCATTTTGTTAGCTTAGAAGATTGATAATACAGTGCACGACGGCGAGTCACGCCGAAAGCGGTCTCGCCGCCTAATACTGACTGTCATCGGTTTGCACTGTTTGGAAAGGTAAGGTTAATATGGTATCAGTAGCAATTATGGGACACGGAGTTGTCGGCTCCGGCGTCGCCGAAATCCTTCTTACACACAAGCAGAAGCTCTTCTCCAGCCTCGGAGAGGAAATCTACATCAAGAAGGTCCTCGATTTGAGAGAATTTCCCGACAGCCCCATTGCGGACAGATTCACAAAGGACTTTGAGGAAATCATCAACGACCTAGAAATCAGAGTCGTCGTTGAGGTTATGGGCGGACTTAATCCCGCGTACACCTTCGTTAAGCGCTGTCTCAAGGCAGGCAAAAGCGTTGTCACCTCAAACAAGGAGCTCGTTGCCGCTCACGGCGCTGAGCTGCTTGCTCTTGCAAAGGAAGAAAACGTAAACTTTATGTTTGAGGCAAGCGTCGGCGGCGGCATTCCGATCATCCGTCCGATGAACCAGTGCCTCGTAGCGAACAACGTTAGAGAGGTCGCGGGTATTCTCAACGGAACCACCAACTTCATTCTGACTAAAATGATAGAGGACGGTATGCAGTTTGAGGACGCGCTCAAGCTTGCTCAGGATCTCGGCTTTGCAGAGCGCAATCCCGAGGCCGACATTGAAGGCCACGACGCCTGCCGCAAGATCTGCATTCTCGCTTCTCTCGCCTACGGCAAGCACGTTTATCCCCAAAGCGTACATACCGAAGGCATTACAAACATCACGCTTGAGGACGTAAACTTTGCCGAGGCGTTCGGCTACGTGATCAAGCTTATCGGCAGAGTAAGAAAGCTCGACGGCGGCAAGATCGACATCATCACCGCTCCTATGCTTGTTCCCTTCAAGAGTCAGCTTTCCAACATCGATAACGAGTTCAACGGCATTATGGTGCGCGGCGACTGCGTAGGCGACGTAGTATTCTACGGCAAGGGCGCGGGCAAGCTGCCCACAGCCAGCGCGGTTGTAGCCGACATCGTAGACTGCTGCAAGCACCTCAAGGCAAGACGCTTCCTGTTCTGGGCTGACGGCGACGGCAGCAACATCATCGACTACCGCGATTCCGTTTCCGCAATGTACATCAGAGTTTCGGGCGACGACGCGGAGGTCAAGGCAGAGAAGATATTCGGCGAGATCAACACCGTTGCCGACAACGGCCAGCTCGCGATAATCACATCAGATATGTCATACGGCGAGTTTGAAAGCAAGTGCGCCGCGCTTGAAGGCGAGGGCGTAAAGGTTCTTTCGGCGATCCGTATAGGCGATATATAACACAGGGGTAAAAGGAGTAAAAGACACATGAGTTTGATTGTACAAAAATTCGGCGGCACTTCGGTGCGCGACGCCGAGCGTGTCATGAACGTAGCGAAGATCGTTACCGACACATTTGCAAAGGGCAACGACGTTGTTGTTGTTGTTTCCGCTCAGGGCGACACCACCGACGACCTCATCGCAAAGGCGGAGGAAATCAACCCCAATGCTTCCAGAAGAGAAAAAGATATGCTTCTGGCTGCAGGCGAACAGATTTCCATTTCACTGCTCGCGATGGCAATTGAAAAGCTCGGTTATCATGCCGTATCGCTTCTCGGCTGGCAGGCAGGCTTTGAGACCACCTCGGCTCACACAAGCGCGAGAATCAAAAGAGTAAACGCGGACAGGATCCGCGAGGCTCTCGACAGAAGAAACATCGTTGTAGTAGCCGGTTTCCAGGGAATTTCCCGTCACGGCGACATCACAACACTCGGACGCGGCGGTTCCGACACCAGCGCCGTAGCTATCGCGGCGGCAATGCACGCCGACCTCTGTCAGATTTACACTGACGTTGAGGGCGTTTACACCGCCGATCCCCGCAAGGTTGAAAACGCGCGGAAGCTTAAAGAGATTTCTTACGACGAGATGCTTGAGCTCGCCACACTCGGCGCTCAGGTACTCAACAACCGTTCGGTTGAAATGGCTAAAAAATATAATATCGAGCTTGAGGTGCTTTCCAGCTTGGCAAAGGCTTCGGGTACAATCGTAAAGGAGAAAACGAAAATGGAAAAAATGTTAATCAGCGGCGTTGCCAAGGACACGGATGTAGCAAGAATTTCAGTTATCGGCGTACCCAACATCCCGGGTATCGCGTTCAAAATGTTCTCCAAGCTGTCTGCAAAGGACATCAACGTTGACATCATCCTCCAGTCCATCGGTCACGACGGAAAGAAGGACATCAGCTTCACCGTAGCCAAGACAAGAGGCAAAGAGGCTGTTGCCGCTCTCGAGGATTACATGGTAAGCCACGGTGCTAAGGAAGTCCTCTACGATGACGAGGTCGCCAAGATTTCGATCGTTGGCGCAGGTATGGAAAGCCACGCAGGCGTTGCAACAAAGATGTTCGAGGCACTCTACGACGCTCAGATCAACATCCAGATGATTTCCACCAGCGAGATCAAGGTTTCTGTCCTCATCGACATCAACGACGCAGACAAGGCAGTCAAGGCCATCCACAGCAAATTCTTTGACTAAGCCGGGCACCCCGGCGGGCAAACCGCCTTTGGCAAGATCGATTTAACAGATACGTCGGACTAACGGCGGATTCTAAATCGCGGGAACGGAAACGCTTCTTAACTCTTTACTTCGGGTGCGCGATTTACGCGTCGAGGTACTCGACCGGCGGATTCTAAATCGCGGGAACGGAAACGTTTCTTAACTCTTTACTTCGGGTGCGCGATTTACGTGTCGAGGT
>ONIJ01000058.1 GCA_900317875.1 uncultured Eubacteriales bacterium | reverse complement strand
GACTCCACCTGACTCCACCTGAGCGCAAACGCGGCTCATTTTGAGGATTCTTCATCTTCACTGACAAGGTCGCTGAGCTTTTTGGAATAGAAGTAGTCGTACACCATATTGTTGAACTCCGTCCACATCGGAAGCGTCGCGCACGCAGCCGCGCGCGGACATTCCTCGGCGTCCTTTGAAAGGCAGGCGACGATTGAAAGGCTTCCCTCGGTCGATTCGAGGATCTCGCCCACCGAGTATTCCTCGGGCTTTTTTGAGAGCATATAGCCGCCGCCCTTGCCGCTGGCTCCCTTCAACAGCTTTGCGCCTACGAGCTCCTTGACGATAATTTCAAGATACTTTTTTGAAATTTGCTCCTTTTCGGCAATTTCCTTGAGCGGAACATATTCGGTGGTGTTCCGCCGCGCGAGCTCGAGCATTACCCTCAGCGCGTATCTTCCCTTTGTTGAAATCATTTTTATCCTCCCGTTAGTTTTTACCCATTATACCACAAGGTAAATAGGTAAATCAATAGGTTTTTTGCTTTTGCCTATTGACATAGTAGGTAAATATGATTATAATATGTACAGCAGTAATAAAGGAGCTTGAAAAATGAAAATTTACGCAGACAACGCGGCTACAACCAAAATGAGCAAGGCTTCAATCGAAGCGGTGCTCGAATATATGAACAACTGGTACGGCAATCCATCCAGCCTGTACACAATTGGTCAGGCAGCAAAGGAGAAGCTCGAAGAAGCGCGCGAGCGGGTAGCAAAGGCTATCAACGCCGAACCCAGAGAGATTATTTTCACCTCGGGCGGAAGCGAAGCGGATAATCAGGCTTTGCTTTCGGCGGCGGCACTCGGCAAAAGGAAGGGCAAAAACCATATTATTTCCTCGGCATTTGAGCACCACGCAATTCTTCACACGCTCAACAAGCTCGAAAAGGAAGGCTTTGAAATAACGCTTCTCCCCGTTCACTCAAACGGGATAGTCGATCCAAATGAGCTTTCGGCGGCGATAAACGACAAAACCTGCCTTGTGACGATTATGACTGTCAACAACGAAATAGGAACCATCCAGCCGATTGAGGAGCTCGGAAAAATCTGCCGCGAGCGCGGAGTGCTTTTCCACACCGACGCGGTTCAGGCTGTCGGCCACCTGCCTATTGATGTAAAGGCGCAGAACATCGATATGCTTTCCGCCTCGGCTCATAAATTCCACGGTCCAAAGGGAGTTGGCTTTCTGTACGCGAAAAAGGGCGTTATCCTCTCGAATCTTATCGAGGGCGGCGCTCAGGAAAGAGGAAAGAGAGCGGGCACCGAAAACCTTGCGGGAATAGCGGGAATGACAGCGGCGCTCGAAGAAGCGATTGGCAGCATTGAGGAAAACAAGGCGCACATTCAGGGCATCAGGGATTATATCATTGAGGGGCTGTCGAAAATTCCTCACAGCGCACTCAACGGCGACGCGGACAAAAGAATATACGGAAATATCAACTTCTGCTTTGAGGGCATTGAGGGCGAGTCGCTGCTCATTCTGCTCGATCAAAAGGGAATCAGCGCGTCCTCGGGCAGCGCGTGCACCTCGGGAGCACTTGATCCGAGCCACGTACTTCTGGCAATAGGAAGGATACACGATGTAGCTCACGGCTCGCTCAGGCTGAGCCTCGGCGAGGACATCACAACCGAACAGGCGGATTATATTATCGCGTCGGTAAAGGAAATCGTTGACTATCTGCGCGGCTTCTCCCCTGTCTGGCAGGACTTGCTTGCAGGCAAAAGAGAATTCATTTTGTAATTCGGTATAATTTTCAGTATAATTTGGAGGAATAAAAATGGCATTATACAGCGATAAAGTAATGGATCACTTTCTCAACCCGAGAAATGTCGGAAGCATTGAGGACGCAAACGCGGTCGGAGAAGTCGGCAACGCCAAGTGCGGCGACATTATGAAGATGTATTTAAAAATCGAGGACGGAGTCATTCTCGACGCGAAATTTGAAACCTTCGGCTGCGCGAGCGCGATAGCATCGAGCTCGATGGCAACTGAGCTCATCAAAGGTCAGACCGTTGAGGAAGCGTCCAAGCTCACAAATCAGGCGGTGACCGAGGCGCTCGACGGCCTGCCTGCGCACAAAATCCACTGTTCGGTTCTCGCGCAGGAGGCAATCGCAAAGGCGCTTGAAAATTACAATCAGGCTGAGCACCTCGACTCGTAACCGCATTGCGCCGCGCTTGCTGCAACAGGACACACGCGGGTGCGCCGCATTTTTACGGAAAACTACAGTCTTAAAAACAAAAACGCAGCGTCAAGTCAAGGCTTGGCTCTGCGTTTATTTTCTTTATTAGAATTATAGATTTTCAAGCGTCACAATCAAATTCTGCACCGAAAAGCGGCTGTCGGCGTCAAACCCGGCGTTAAGCGCCTCGGTGTTGTCATAGGAGTGCTCTACTTCCTTCGAGTAGCGCTGCAGCACCCTGAGACGCGGATACGGATAGCCGCGCCGGGCGAAGTCGGCGTCGAGCTTGCCGGTCACGATGTAGGCACAGACGATCCGCTTCATCGCGTAGAGCACGTCGCCGGAATTCACCGCTTCGAGATAGTAGCGGTAAAGGTAGTAGAGCGCGAATTTTTCGAAGTCTTTTTCGAAGTCCTCGGAGATTACAAGGCTTTCCGCGTTGAGCGCCGCCTCGCCGAGCGCCGATTTCCACTCGCCGCTCATTATCTCAAAGCCGAGGTGCATATCGAAGATAAACGAAACACCGCAAAACCGTGCGCCCTCAAAATCGAGCGGAGCGGGCTCCTCGCCCTGAAGAAGGCTCTGCACCTGAGCGTTGAACTCAAGGCAGTCGGCAAGCCGCAGAGCGAATGGCAGCCCGCGGTTGAGCAGAATCTCCGCCGAGCGGGTTCGGGCTTTGAGCAGAAAGCTGGTATAATCTCCGTCCTCGCAAAGCGAAAGCTCCTCATCGCCGCCGAAATCGGCGTAGGCGTTCTCCTCGCGCAGCATAAGCCGCGCTGCCTCGGGACAGGCAAAGGAGAGAATGCGCTCGCAAAAGCTGCCGTATTCGATTTTCACGCGCGGAAAGCTGTCGCAGGTATGGCTGAGGTGCTCCTCGCCTATTCCGATAAAAATGTCGCACAGCATATCCTCGTTCCAGAACGGGCACCTTCCGTTTTCCGCCTTGAAAACCCTTTCGTCGTATTCGTCGGTGACGAGCTTGCAGCGGAGCTTTTCGCCGAGCGGTCCCGAAACGGTCTGATAGAATTTCTCGGTTTCGCTGTCGATATCTATGTCCCAGTCCTTGCAGCAGCTATCCTCGCAGCGGTTCGCTATGCATTTAAACGCCGCATAATAGCTCGGGTAAATTTCCTTCATTTAATCACGTCCGTTGTTAAAATATCACGGTATTGCTATCATTACCTGAAACTCGCCCTTTCCTACGCTCGCGTACTCCGTGCAGATCGCGTACAGCTCGGCGTTCTGATTCAGGAAAAGGCTCGATTTTTCAAGCGCGTTGTCGCCCGTTGACATTTCGAGCTGATAGTAGTAGTCATCGGGGAAGTTTTCGTATTTGAATTTGGAGTAATAGTCGTCCTCCAGCGCGGATTTAAGCCCGGCAAAGGTTTTTTCCCTGTCGAGCTGCAAATACTCCAGCAGTCCGTCGTTGGTAAGCTGTCTGCCCGTCGCTTTGTTGTAGTTGTAGACGCTGTAGGTGATTGTGTGGCTCTCCTCCTTGACGATCATCAGGGTGAGGATATCGTCGTTGAGATACGACTCGTAGGTCAGCGATTCACAGCTCAAGGGCTGATTGTTTTTGACCTGCTGCTCGGCGGTTGTGAAGCATTCGCCGTACATCGCGCTGATTTCGGCGTTTATCCTCGCCGCGTCTGAGGTTTTGAAGTTGAGCGAGGGAATCACGTAGGTCACAGTTTCCTTGCTGCCGCTCTTGTCTGTAAAGGTAAACTCCTGCTTTCTTCCGTTCATCACCATTGAGCCCTCAGGCGGATCGGTTTGCGGCTCGGTCGTTGTTATCCAGGTGGCTTCCTCGGAGCTTTGCGAGGATGAGGATTTGCTGTTGCCGCCTTGACACGCGCAAAAACTAAGGCAAAGCAGAGCGGTCAGCAGTAATATTTTAAAGGTTTTCATTTTGCAGTTTTATCTCCTCAAATTCAATAGGTTTCAAATTCAGCTTTTCCATCATAGCAAGGCAATTGTCCGCCAAATCGTCCCTGAGCAGCACCGAAGGATCGTGAGCGTCGTAGCCGAGCACCACCTTGTTGCCTACGGCCACGGCGATTTTCCAGAACTCGATGTTGGGATACCCTCGCTTGTTCATATAGCCGAGCAGGTTGAATTCAAGCGGAACGTCCTTTTCTTTTGCGCATTCGCAGAGCTCGGTCATCTTGTCGATATAAAAGCGGCGGCTGCCGTTATACATTACTATATCGGGATGGGCGATGTAGGTGAACACATTTTTTTCAAGCCCCTCTTTGACCTGCTTTACGTACTGCGAGAGGAATGCCCTTCCTCTGCTCGTGCCCGCGGCATAGTAGGAGCCCTCGTCGTACTCGTTGCCGACAAAGTGCTGTCCCAAAATCATATAGTCGAGTCCGAGCGGACGGATAAAGCTGATAAATTCATCATAGGTCTCGGGATAATACTCGGTTTCAAAGCCGAGCAGGATCTTAATATCGCCGGAATACTCCCTTTGCAGCGCGCGAACGCTCTCGGCGTATTCAAACGCCGTTTCGGGAAACATTCTGAAATTGCTGTAGTAGTCCTTTACGGGGAAAAACTGGGGACAGTGGTCGGAAAAGCCCAGCACCTTCATCCCCGCCTTTATCGCGTTTTCAACATACTCCCTGTCCTCGCCGACGGCGTGATTGCAGCGAAAAGTATGCGTATGAAGATTATAATTCATTATAACATATCCTTTCCGTACACTATTATACAACGGTTTTGCAATCTTGGCAAATGTATTGCAAATGTTTTGGAAAAATATTATAATAAATCAAACACTGAATAACACGGCGCCCGTTTTCGGGTGCGGAAACGGAGAATTATTATGACAAAAAGCGAATTGGCGGTTCAGTATAAGCACAGCGGCTTCAACTGCGCTCAGGCGGTGATCGCAGCTTGGGCGGACGAGCTGGGGATTGACATCGAAACCGCGCGCGCGCTGGGCGCCGGCTTCGGCGCGGGTATGGGAACAATGGGCGCCACCTGCGGGGCGCTCTGCGGAGCCCAGATCGTACTCGGAATGAAAAACAAGGGAAAGCCCGTTATGGGAAGTGCAAGGAAACTTTTCAGCGAATTTCACAACCGCTGCGGAGCGACGATCTGCGTTGACCTGAAGGGAGTCGCCACCGGCAGAATGCTCTGCTCCTGCGACGACTGCGTGGCGAATGCCTCTGAAATTCTGGGTGAGCTGCTGTGAAGGAACAGTTTTCGCGCGCCGCTATGCTGCTCGGCGACGCTGCGATGGAGCGCCTGAAAAACGCAAGGGTAGCGATTTTCGGAGTAGGCGGCGTCGGAGGATATGTCGTTGAAGCTCTGGCGCGCTCCGGCGTGGGAGAACTGGATATTATCGACAACGATACCGTCGCCCTGTCAAATATCAACAGGCAGATCATCGCCTTACACAGCACTGTGGGACAATACAAAGTCGACGCGGCAAAGGCGAGGGTGCTCGACATCAATCCCGAATGCAGGGTTAACGCTCACCGCGTGTTTTATCTTCCCGAAACCGCGAACCTTTTTGACTTTTCGGAATATGATTATATTGTGGACGCGATCGACACCGTAAAGGGCAAGCTCGCTCTGGTGGAGCGGGCTCAAGCTGCAGGCACCCCTATCATCTGCTCGATGGGCGCGGGCAACAAGCTGAATCCCGCCGCTTTTGAGGTGGCGGACATCTACAAGACCTCCGTTTGTCCGCTGGCGCGGGTTATGCGCGCTGAGTGCAAAAAGCGCGGAGTTAAAAAACTCAAGGTGGTTTACTCAAAGGAGCCTCCGGTGCGTCCTAAAAAGCCCTGCGAGGAGGAAACCATCCGCCGCGACACTCCCGGCTCGGCGGCGTTTGTGCCGTCGGTCGCGGGACTCATTATCGCGGGAGAGGTCATCAGGGATTTGATCGAGGGACAAATATGAAGCAAATTATTCCGCTGATCATCGCGTATGCCGCGGCATTTGCAGCCGGCTTCGGCGGGCTTGCCTTGCTTCGGTATTTTCTGAAAAAGCGCGGCAAAAAAATAAGGCTCTTTGCCTATATCGCACTGAGCTTGCTGCTCAGCCTCACGCTGTGCCTCGGCGCAACGGCGGTGTATCTGAGCATTCACTACTCTCCCGACGCGGCCGCCGAAAAAGCCCTGAAAGGCAGCGACCGAGTCGAGGTCACTCACATCGACGGCGCCTACTTCTTTGACGGTCCCTCGGACGACGCCGCGCTGGTGTTTTATCCCGGCGCGAAGGTTGACGCGGAGGCTTACGCGCCGCTTCTCAGCCGGCTGGCAGAGGACGGCATTGACTGCTTTTTGCTCGAAATGCCGTTCAGGCTGGCAATTCTCGACACGAACGCCGCAGACAAGGTGCTTGACAAATACGATTACGGCTGCGTGATGGTGTCGGGACACTCTATGGGAGGAGTCGCGGCTTCGAACTACGCCGCGGAGCACGGCAATGTTGACGGACTTGTGCTGCTCGCCTCATACCCTTCAAAGGAAATCGGCGGCTCGGTTTCGGTGCTCAGCATTTACGGCAGCAGGGACGGAGTGCTCGATTCAGGAGCCTACAGCAGCGCAAAAAGCAAGCTTCCCGATAACAGCGCGGAATTAGTGATTGAAGGCGGCAACCACGCGCAGTTCGGAAACTACGGAAAGCAGTTCGGCGACAACGACGCCGACATTTCCGCCGAGGAACAGCAAAGGCAGACCGCCGAGGCAATACTCGCGCTCAAAATAAGAATAGCGTAAAAAGAAGGCTGATTCTCCCGATTT
>ONIJ01000201.1 GCA_900317875.1 uncultured Eubacteriales bacterium | reverse complement strand
GGGACCCTGCGCCTGCCTTTTTGATAGCTGACAAACTGTACAACGGAAATGCCGATCAGCAGAGCGAACAGGATAATTGCCATCACGGTTCCTCCGCCGCTCTTTGTCATAGGAACCGACATCACCCAGCCAAATATCAGGCAGCCTGCCGCCGCAAGAACCGCTGCCGCGATCAAACTTATCCGCACTCCTTTTTCGGTGTAATTTTTTTCTTTACGTGGAACCTGATTTAACATACCCGGCATAAATACCTTCCTTTCAACAAAAATCTAATTTTTTTCGGAATCAAATCCGGCAAGTATTTTCTGAATTTCGGTGACATCGTTAATATCTGCCACTCCGTCATAATTCACGTCTGCCAGAAGATTGTTTTTTATTATATCAAAATCAAAATAAATATATTCGGCAAAACAACGCTGCAGTATCGTAGCGTCCTCAATATTGATCGTATTATTTTTATCAAGATCGCCGATCAAGAAGTCAATCGGTATAAAATTATCGCAGTGTTTCTCCGCATAGGTTCCGCGATACCCGTAAATTTTCGGAGAGAAGGTCATCGCAAACGCATCATATCCGATATTATTTACACTGGAAGGAATGTTAATACTTTTTATTGCCGAAGCATAGAAGGCTTCTTCTCCGATATAGCTCACGCCCTCGGGCAGAATAAATGTTTTTGTCTTACCGCTCGTAAACGCCTTGTCGGCGATTGCGGTCGTACCTTTTCTTATTCTGATAACCGATGGATACGACCCTTTGAAGCAGTAAGTTACGTTGCCCGCATAAACCACTCCTTCGCCTTGATTTTCCAGCCACAGCGTCTCATCAAAGGCATGTTTCATAATAACGATAACGCTGTCGCCTACGGGAATATTCTTCAGCTTTTTGCATCCGCAAAAAGCGTAATTAAATATTGTATGCAGATTTTCAGAAGTTTTTACGCTCTCCAAATTGGTGCAGTTAGAAAAAGCCGAGCTATCGACTGTTTCAACGCTGTCTGCCATAATAACGGTTGAAAGGCTTTTGCATTCGGAAAAAGAATTGGCTCCTATGCTTTTTACGCCGTCGCCGATGATCAAGGTGGTGAAATTATACTTTTCCCACGGTCTTTCCATCCCTAAGCCATCTTCATATGACGGCATATTTCCTTCTCCTCTGATTGTCAGAACTCCCTCGTCGTCAATAGACCATTCAAAATTTTCTGAAAAACCTCCTGCCGTTCCGACAGGTTCGCTGTTTACCTCTGCAAAGTAACTCCTGCAAACGGACGTCAGGCTAATAGCTGACAATAAAAACGAGAGTGATTTTCTCATAAATGACTTCATGATTTCACCTCAAAACCTTTATTATTATAAATGGGCGCACCGAAATGCGCCCATAAATTAATAATTAATCGAGATAAGCCGCGCCGATGATTCCGGCGTCGTTGCCGAGGCTCGCCTTGCAGATGACTGTCTGCTTGTCGTTGTGCTTGGTGTATCGCTCCTGTTCAACGATCGCGCGGACAGGACCGAGAAGGTTCTCGCCCTGATTCGAAACGCCGCCGCCTACGCAGAGAACGTCGGGCTGGAAGATGTTGATGATATTTACCAGACCTGTAGCGAGGTAGCCGACATACTCGTTGACAACCTCTTTTGCAGCGGGATCGCCGTCTGCCATAGCGTCAAACGCGGTTTTGCCGTTGACCTTGTTGATGTCGCCGTCGCAGAGCTTGAGCATATAGCTGAAGTCGAGCTTTTCGGAGAGGATCTTCTGCTTTGTCATATTGATAAGACCTGTAGCGGAAGCGTAGGTTTCCCAGCAGCCTTTTCTGCCGCAGGCACATTCCTTGCCGTCCTTAACGATTACCATATGACCGAGCTCGGCGCCCGCAAAGTTGGAGCCGCTGTAGATTTTGCCGTTTATGACGATTCCGCCGCCTACGCCTGTTCCCAGGGTGATGGCGATAGCGTTCTTAGCGCCCTTGGCGCTGCCGGCAAGATACTCGCCCAGAGCCGCAGCGTTTGCGTCATTTTCGATGAGAACCTTAGTGTTAAGGCGCTCCTGCATCATCTTCACAACCTCCCAGTTATGGAAGAAAAGGTTAGCCGAATACTCGATAACTCCGGTCTTGGGATTTACCGCACCGGGCACGCCGATTCCGATGCTCTCAACCTCGTCCATTGTGATTTTAGCCTTTTCAACAGCCTTCAGTGCAACCTCCGCCATGCTGTCGCAAATCTCGCTCTCTGGACGCGGAACCGCTGTTTTGCAGGACGCGCGCGCAACAATTTTATATTCCTCGTTAACAACGCCGGCAACGATGTTTGTGCCGCCAAGGTCAATGCCTAATCTGTACATACAAAAATCTCCTTACTTAACGTCTTTGACGCTTTTATTCCCCTTAATAATACCACAAAAACACACAGATTGCAAGATAAATACTCTTTATTTTTATTTAAAATTACAACTGTTAAAAATAAACAGGCACCGCCGAAAAGCGGTGCCTTGAATAATTATCAACCGTTATAGGAGTAGTTGGGAGCTTCCTTTGTGATCTGGATGTCGTGCGGATGGCTCTCTCTCAGACCTGCGCCCGAGATGTGAACAAACTTAGCTTTTTCGTGAAGCTCGGAGATGTTTGCGCAGCCTGTGTAGCCCATACCTGCCTTGAGGCCGCCCATAAGCTGATATACGGTGTCGGAGAGAAGTCCTTTGTAGGGTACGCGGCCCTCAACGCCCTCGGGAACAAACTTGCGGTTGCTCGCCTGGAAGTAGCGGTCGGCGCTGCCTTTGCCCATTGCGCCGAGGCTTCCCATTCCGCGGTAAACCTTGAACTGTCTGCCCTGATAGATTTCCTTTTCGCCGGGGCTTTCCTCGCAGCCCGCGACAAGCGAGCCGACCATAACAACGCTTCCGCCCGCGGCAAGCGCTTTTACGATGTCACCGCTGTATTTGATACCGCCGTCGGCAATTACGGGAATGCCGTACTTTGAAGCCTCGCAGGCAGCGTCATAAATTGCGGTGATCTGGGGAACGCCTATTCCCGCGACAATTCTGGTTGTGCAGATAGAACCGGGGCCGATACCGACCTTTACGGCGTCCGCGCCGGCGTCGATGAGCGACTTGGCAGCTTCTGCTGTGGCAATGTTGCCCGCAACGAGAGGAAGATCGGGATATGCCTTTTTAACCTTTGCAACGGAGTTTACAACATTGGAGTTGTGACCGTGAGCGGAGTCGAGAACAACAACGTCCACGCCTGCCTCAAGCAGAGCCGCAACCCTGTCGAGCACGTCTGCGGTCGCGCCGATCGCAGCACCGCAGAGAAGTCTGCCCTTGTCGTCGCGTGCGGAGTTGGGATACTGCACGCTCTTTTCAATATCCTTGATTGTGATAAGTCCCTTTAAGGAGCCGTCGGCGCCTACGATCGGGAGCTTTTCAATTTTGTGATGGCGGAGAATTTCCTGCGCCTGAGCCATTGTGGTACCCACGGGAGCAGTTACGAGCTTTTCGTGAGTCATTACCCTTGAAATGGGCTGGTTGAAGTCCTCGGCAGTCATAAAGCGAAGATCGCGGTTTGTGATGATGCCGACGAGCTTGCCGTCAAGACAAATCGGAACGCCCGAAATTTTATATTTGCCCATCAGCGCGTCTGCATCGCGGACTGTGTTTTCGGGAGAAAGGAAAAACGGATTTACGATAACGCCGTTTTCACTTCTCTTTACCCTGTCCACCATATCCGCCTGCTTTGCGATAGGCATATTTTTATGAATGATTCCCACGCCGCCCTCACGCGCGATAGCAATAGCCATTGCGGTTTCGGTGACGGTGTCCATTGCCGCAGTCATAAGCGGCGTGTTGAGCTTGATTGTCTTTGTCAGGTTTGTTGTGACGCTGACGTTCTTGGGCTCAACGTTGCTCTCACCCGGGATAAGAAGAACATCGTCAAAGGTCAGTCCCTCTTTGCCGAATTTTGAATTAAAATCTGTATTCAGCATACTTCTCCTCCATTCTAACCATATGATTTATCCTTAATTATATCAAATTACCATTTGCATATCAAGATTTATTTTGCATTTATCTTCTTTTTTCTCGCTTTTTTTCGCACCGCACATCTGATAAAAATATTGTTGACATTTTTTGTGTAAAATAATAAAATGAATACAGCGCCTTTGCGCTTTTCAAAATAAAGAAACAGAGGATGTATAATGAGAAGAACTTTAATTTCAATTTTGTGCGCCGTAATGGCGTTTGGCTCTGCAGCAGCTTTGTCCGCCTGCGGCAGCACCTCAAAAACCGAAAGCTCATCATCGAGCAGCTCGGTTCCGAAAACAACAGAAAAAGCTGAATTTAATATGGCAAATCTTTTTTCGGTTCAGTACGCCGACGCGGATTTTGCAGGCTATTGGAAAATTTCCGACGGAAAAGGCTCGCAGCTTGAAAGTTTTGTTTTTGAATTTGACGGCAAAGAAACCGCGTATATGCTCGCGGGCACAATGGGATATTTTGCTAAATACTCCATAAAATCCGAGGGTGGAAAAAATTATTTCACAACCCAGATGTTCGGCTTGGACGGCACCTACTCATACACTATTTCCGGTGACAAAAAGACCATCACTCTTACCGACACCTCGGATAACTCTACCTCAACCCTGACAAAAATCGATTCTTACAACTCTATTCCCAAAACCGACGGCACCGAAAAGATTGATGACGCTCTGCTCGGCGCCTGGCAGGACGACACGGGCGAGATCCTCTATTTTGACAAGAGCGGCGTTATGCTCGACTTACAGAAGAATATCTCTTTTACCTTCTATAGGTGCTCGGCGGAAAAAGGAAATCTTACCCAAACCTATTTGATCAAGTCCGAAACGACCGATACCGCGACCTATTCGGTCAAGGGTGATACGCTCACCTATAATAATTATGATTACAAGCGGATTTCGGAAAACGATATTATGTAATACAATCTTCAAAAAAACGTGCGGCTCAATGAACCGCACGTTTTTTGTTTTAATAATTTTAGTTTTTCATCACTTGTATTCAACAAGCTTCCACTCTTCCTTTAATTCGTCGGTGACGGGGAAAACACGGAACAGCATTATGTTATTTTTGCTGTCGGATTTGTCCTCCTTGGTACTCAGGTGGAAAACATAACCCTTATACCACAGAGTATCGTTGCTGCCGGTCGTGGTGCGGTAGAAAATGTCTTGCAGAACCGCCGAGCTGCCCTCGGGAAAACCGCAGACAGCCTGCGCCATAAGCGCAGCCTTGCTCAGAATAATGTCGCTGTTGTTCTGATTGTCGGTGGTTCCCATAAATTGAGTGAGAGTAGTGCCCAATCCTATGTTGAGCAGCTTTTCGCTCTTTGCTTCCACCGAAGCGGTCAGATTGAATTTTTCGTCGTCGTAGTACCAATACTGAACCTCAACGCCGTTATTATCCTTTTCAACGTCGCCCGATTTTTGCCATTTGTTCAGAGCGATCTGAGTCTTTTCACCCTGATTTTTCAATTCATTGTTGTATTTCACGGTAAATTCGCGCAGAGTCATATTAAAGCGCATACCGTTAACATTTGAACATTTTTCAACAGAATTGGTCGCAACCGTCAAGTTTTCAGCCTCATCGGCTGTCGCTGAGGTTTTGGGTTTTTCAATGCTTTTGAGCTGATTATCACTTTTCTGAGAATCGCAGGAGGAAAGACCTGCGATAATCAGGGCGGAAACCAGCACGGCAACTATCATTCTTATGTTTTTCATATTACACCTTCCGCAAACTACGGCAACACCGAAGAGATGCTGCCGTATTATTTATTCTTCCGATGCTTCTTCCACTGACTCCTCAACTGTTTCTTCAGCCGTTTCTTCCAAAGCGGTTTCAGCTTCTTCCTCGTGAGGAGTACGGGCGACGGTCACTACCCTGTCGCCTTCGCCGACCTTCATAACGGTTACACCCTTTGAAGGACGTGAGCAAACGCGGATCGACTCCGCGGCGATACGGATGATGATGCCATCCTGTGAAATTATGATTACGTCATCGTCAAGATCGACTACCTTGATAGCGGCGACCTTTCCGTATTTATCGACATGATAGTTTGTAAGTCCCTTTCCGCCTCTCGATTGCAGACGGTAATCCTCGGGCTTGGAAAGTCTTCCGTAGCCTGTTTCGCTGACGGTGAGCACAATGCCGTTTTCGCGGACTACGCTCATTCCGACAACCTCGTCGCCCTCCTTGAGCTTGAGCGCCTTTACGCCGCGCGCGAGTCTACCCATCGGGCGGACGTCGGTTTCCATAAAGCGGATGGCGACGCCGAGTCTGGTGGCGATAATCACATTTGCGCTGCCGTCGGTCATTCTTACCCAGGCAAGCTGGTCGCCTTCGTTGAGCTCGAGCGCGATCAATCCTCCCTTGCGGGCGGTGTTGTAGGCGTTGAGCGCAATTCTCTTGATGATACCCTGACGTGTCACCATTACAAGGAATTTCTCCTCGTCGAACTCGGGCACGCGGATCATTGAAGTTACCTTTTCATCGGATGAAATAGGCAGAAGATTTGCAATATTGATTCCCTTTGACTGGCGCGTTCCCTCGGGCACCTCGTAGCATTTCAGGCGGTAAACCCTGCCTTTGTCGGTGAAGAACAGCACGTAGTCGTGAGAATTGATGATGAACATTTCGGTTGCTACGTCCTCCTCGCGGCGGGACATTCCCGAAACACCTCTGCCGCCTCTGCGCTGAATTTTGTAGGTGTCGGCCGCAAGGCGCTTTACATAACCGAAGCGAGTGAGAGTAAGAACGCATTCCTCCTGCGGAATGAGATCCTCGATGTCAACTTCTCCGCTGACCGCGCAGATTTCGGTGCGGCGCGGATCGGCATATTTATTTCTGAGAGCGATGATTTCCTCTTTTACTATCTCGAGCTTCTTGGTGTCGCTTGCGAGAATTTCCTTGTATTCGGCAATCTTCGCGTTGAGAGCGGCGATCTCTTCCTCGATCTTCGCGCGCTCCATATTTGTTAGCTGTCCGAGACGCATCTGAACGATGGCGTTAGCCTGGATCTCATCGAGGCCGAAGCGCTCCATCAGCGCAGCGCGCGCGCTTGCAAGATCCTTGCTTCTGCGGATGATGGCGATGACCTCGTCGATGAAGTC
>ONIJ01000005.1 GCA_900317875.1 uncultured Eubacteriales bacterium | reverse complement strand
TACGTGTCGAGGTACTCGACAGTACCTAAAATAAAAAACTCCCTCACGTCCGAGGGAGTTTTCCTTTTGTCTTATTAGCTTGGCTTCACTCAATCAGCCCAGGATGGAGTTAATTAATCCGCCCTTTGAAATGATGTTCTGAATGAACTCGGGAAACGGCTCTGCCTGATAGGTCTTGCCCGTGGTTTCGTCGGTGATTACGCCCGTGTCGAAGTTTACGCTCACGGTGTCGCCGTCCTTGATTTCACGCGCCGCCTCGTCGCACTCGAGAATCGGCAGACCGATGTTGATCGAGTTGCGGTAAAAAATGCGGGCGAAGGTGGAAGCGATCACGCAGGAAACGCCGCTCGCCTTGATCGCGATGGGAGCGTGCTCGCGCGAGGAGCCGCAGCCGAAGTTTTTCTCGGCAACCATAATGTCGCCTTCCTGAACCTTATTTACAAATTCCGCGTCGATGTCCTCCATACAGTGCGCCGCAAGCTCCTTGTGAGAAGCGGTGTTGAGGTAGCGCGCGGGAATGATTACGTCGGTGTCGACGTTGTCTCCGAATTTATGTACTCTGCCTTTTGCGTTCATATCCTTATCCTCCTTAAACCTTTTCGGGATCGGTGATGTATCCCTTGACCGCGCTCGCGGCAGCTACCGCCGGGCTTGCGAGATAGACCTCGCTGTCAACGTGACCCATTCTGCCGACAAAGTTGCGGTTGGTGGTGGAAACGGCCTTTTCGCCGGCGGCGAGGATTCCCATATGACCGCCGAGGCAGGGCCCGCAGGTGGGAGTTGAAACAACAGCGCCGGCCTCGATAAAGATGTCGAACAGACCTTCGTGCATAGCCTGGAGCCAGATATTCTGGGTTCCGGGAATAATAATGCAGCGGACGCCCTTTGCGATCTTTTTGCCCTTGAAGATTTCCGCGGCAGCGCGCAGGTCGGAGATCCTGCCGTTGGTGCAGCTTCCGATAACGCACTGGTCGATTTTGACCTCGGTCTCCCCTATCTCGTCAACAGTCTTTGTGTTTTCGGGAAGATGAGGAAAAGCTACGGTCGGACGGAGAGTGCTCAGATCGATCGTGTATTCTTCGTCGTACACAGCGTCCTCGTCGGCGGTGTACTCAACGGGAGTGCCCTGGTATCTGCCGTTGCAGTATTCTCTTGTGATGTCGTCAACGGGGAAGATTCCGTTCTTCGCGCCGGCTTCGATCGCCATATTCGCGATACAAAGTCTGTCGTCGATGTTGAGGTATTTGAGTCCCTCGCCCGAAAACTCCATTGATTTATAGAGTGCGCCGTCAACGCCGATTTTTCCGATGATGTGAAGAATAACGTCCTTGCCGCTGACATAGCCCTGCGGCTTGCCGACGATATTGAACTTGATTGCGGAGGGAACCTTGAACCACGCCTTGCCACTGATCATACCTGCCGCCATATCGGTTGAGCCTACGCCTGTTGAGAACGCGCCGAGCGCGCCGTAGGTGCAGGTGTGAGAGTCGGCGCCGATGCACAGGCATCCGGGGCCTACAAGACCTTTTTCGGGAAGCAGAGCGTGCTCAATGCCCATCATTCCGACGTCCATATAATTCTTGATGTCGTACTTGTCGGTGAAGGTTCTTGTCTGCTTGACCAGAGTTGCCGCCTTGATGTCCTTATTTGGGGTAAAGTGATCCATAATCATCGCGATTTTGGTGTTGTCAAAAACCGCTGTTGCGCCGTTTTCCTCAAACACGTTAATCGCTACGGGCGAGGTTACGTCGTTGCCGAGCACCATATCGAGCTTGGCGTTGATAAGCTGACCTGCCTTTACCTCGTCCAGACCCGCGTGAGCCGCGAGAATTTTCTGGGACATTGTCATACCCATAAATATCACTCCTATGACTTATTTTTATACTAATATATATTACTCGTATTCGAGCTGAATTGCAAGTATCCTCTTGCTCTCGTAGGAAATAATTTTTCCGTCAGAGGCAATTTTTCTGCTGCCGCGCGTAAAATGGTTTGAACCTTCGATCCACTGCGCGGCATAGGTTTCGGAAACCTTATCTCTCATTTTGTCAAAATCCACGCTCTCGTCAACCAGATACGCGCAGTAGGAGCTTCCCTCGCGCGAGGCGTTTATCAGCGACGCCAGAATATCGTCGTCCTTTTCGGGATCTTTTATCGTGACAAAATTGAGCTTGAAATAGTTGAGCTTATCGCTGCTGCATTCGGGAACGAATACATTGAAGAAATTTCCGCTTTCCTCGGAGCGGTTCGAATAGTCGGGGCTGATTTTGTGGTCGCGCTTGATTTCCTCATCGGTGAGATTGACGTAAAAATAGTGCTCGACCTGACACACGGAATTGGTTGAGTCGTTCCATGTCACGTCGACGTGGTACCAGTCGCCGCCGAGCTGAATGCAGTTCCACATATGACCGTCCTCGGCGTCGTCGTTGAAATCGGAGGTTCCCTCGACGACCGTGCAGGTGATTCCCAGACGTCTGCAAAGAAGCTGGAAGGCGTGCGAATATCCGTCGCAGACCGCCGTTCCGTTGACAAGCGCCCCGTAGGAAGTATGCTTCATCGGAACATCGGTGTTGTAGGAGCACTCCTTGGTGAGATAGTCGTTGAGATACAGCTCAATGTCGTAATCGGTCGCGTTATCGGGCGCCGCCGACGCAACGCGCTCCACAACCTCATCGAGCTCCTTTTTCTCATGTTCGAGTTCGTCGCCCGACTGGGAGTATTTCAGCTCCACACCGAGGCTGTTGTCGTACTCGTAATACTTGTAGCCGGACTCGACGTCAAGCCAAAACACCTCGGGATGATCGACAAGATAGGCGTTGAGCGCGATTTGAACGTCATCCCTGCCCGCGCTGCTCAGCCAGAACTTCTCGCTCTCCGATTTGTGGATGGTTTCGGAGATGGCCTGATATGCCTCTCTCTGAACCTCCGTCAGCTTGCTTCTGCACAGCTCGTCGGTCACGGGCTTTCTGTCCGCAAGCGCTTTTTTATCCAAAGGTATCTCAGCCTTTTTCAGCGTAGGCTCGCTGCGGAAAAAATACTTTCCCGTAATCGCCCTGAACGCAAAAAAACCTGCGACCGCTGCCGCCGCAACCAACAGTGCCGCGACCGCTATCCTGATGCCGAATCTCACACAATCACCCGAAACCTCGTTATCGCAGACCTGCTGAGGAAAATCTCCTGCAGCTTCAGCAAGCCCGCTTTTTCATTGTACTTTATTTTTTTGCCTTCGTCAATTGAATTTTACAACTTTCTGTGATACAATGGCGAATAGCGGGATTTTTTCCGCAACCAAAGATTATTTCACGGAGAATCTGAAAATGCACAACAAACGCACCATGAATATTGTTTTGGCGGCTGCGATCGCCGCGCTCTACGCCACACTTACAATACTTCAAAATCTTCTGCTGCCGGGCTCGGCCTCGATGGCGGTTCAATTCAGAGTATCTGAGGTTCTAACCGTTTTTTCGGTTTTTACCTCCGCGGCTGTTCCGGGGCTCACAATCGGATGTATTCTCGCAAATATCAGCTCGCTCTCATCTTTGGGCCCCTATGATCTGATCTTCGGTTCTCTCGCAAGTTTTTTCGCGGCGCTTTCGATGTATACGCTCAGAAACGTGAGGATCTTCAAGCTGCCCGTTTTTGCGGCTCTTATGCCGGCTCTGATGAACGGGATCTTCGTCGGCTTTGAAATAGACTTTTTCTTCATCAATCAGGGAAGCTTTGATTTTGCCGATTTTCTTGTGCAGGGCGGACTTGTCGCCATCGGTGAGCTCGCAGTGCTCTTTGTGCTCGGTCTGCCGCTCTGCCGTCTGATTGAGGTCAGAGAGCTTGACAAAAAACTTCATCTAAACTGAACACCGGCTTGGCAAAAAACGGAACAGGGTTTTTGCCAAGTCTTTTGTATGGATATTTCTCTTTTTATGTCTGTTGCGAACAAAACAATTTTATGATAATTTATTATATTATAGAAACCGATTTTTGCTTACCGAGGTGTAATTATGAACCGTGAAAAAACTATTGTACGAACAGGCTTTATCGGAATCATCGCCAACATTTTTCTTGCCGGATTCAAGGCGGTGATCGGCGTTCTGACCGCTTCAATCGCGATTATTCTCGACGCTGTCAACAACCTGACGGACGCACTGTCCTCGGTTATCACAATAATAACCGCAAAGCTCGCAGGCAGACGTCCCGACAAAAAGCATCCCTACGGTTACGGCAGGATCGAATATCTCAGCACAATGATAATTTCCGTAATCATTCTCTACGCCGGCGTGACCTCGCTTGTGGAGTCCGTAAAGAAAATCATCTCTCCCGACACTCCCGACTACACCCCTGTTTCGCTGATCATCATCGCCGTTGCTGTCGCCGTGAAGATCGTGCTCGGACTTTATGTACGCGCCACGGGCAACAGGGTTAAATCCGACTCTCTCATCGCTTCGGGCAAGGACGCCCTTCTCGACGCCGTAATCTCCGCTTCAACTATTTTAGCCGCCGTGATTTTCCTCATCTGGCACATCAGCCTTGAGGCGTGGCTCGGCGCGGTGATCTCGCTCGTGATCATAAAGGCGGGTATCGAAATGCTGCTTGAAGGAATTTCCTCGGTGCTCGGAGAAAGAGTTGACAGCGAGCTCTCGCAGAACGTGCGCAAGTCGGTGCTCTCGTTTCCGGAGGTTTCTGGTGTGTACGACCTGGTCATCCACAACTACGGTCCTATGCGAAACACAGGCTCGGTTCACATCGAACTGCCCTCGGATTACACTGTTGAAAAACTCGACCTGCTGCAAAGAGCCGTTACCGACAAGGTTATCAAAGAAACGGGCGTAATGCTGACGGGAATAAGCGTGTATTCAAAAATGGACAGCACCTCCGCCTCAAACGGTATTTACGCCGACCTCAGGGATATTCTCGCCCTTCATCCCGAGGTTCTTCAGCTCCACGGATTCTCGGTAAACGAGGAAAACAAACAGATACGATTTGACGTCATCATCGATTTTGACGCAAAAAACAGAGAAGAAATTTTCCAAGATATTGTGTCAAAATTCAAAGAAAAATATCCTACATACAATATCTTCCCTATCCTCGACGACGACATCAGCGACTTTTGATTTTGTGCCGAATTTATAATTCCTTCGGTGCAAAAAAATGCTTGACTAATGGGGAAAATTACGATATAATGCTATATTGCAAGGTTATAATTTGAAGGGAGGTTTTCACTTATGTTGAGAACATATCAGCCTAAGAAGCTCCACAGAAAGAAGGAGCACGGCTTCAGAAAGAGAATGTCCACATCTAACGGTAGAAAAGTTTTGGCGAGAAGAAGAGCAAAAGGCAGAAAAAGACTGTCCTATTGATACCAAACACCGTTTAGCTCAGGCGTTTGTTCGGTTTAAACGGTGTTGGTATAAAGGCCACAGTAAAACGTGGTCTTTTTTATGTTTTGGTCTTTCTTCGGCAGTGCCGATTCTTTAGGGTGCAGTTAATGAGCAGGTACATCACAGTTAAGGAGAACAGAGAATTCGCGCGGGCGTACCGGCGCGGAAAATCCTCTGTCAGTCCCGTTTTAGTCACTTATGCCCTCAAAACAAAGGGCAGTCCCCTGCGCTATGGAATTACCACGGGCAAAAAAATCGGCAACGCCGTTAAGCGTTCCCGTGCAAGACGAGTCATCAGGGCTTCCTACTTCCAATTATTCGACCAACTAAAGCCCGGATATACGCTTATTTTTGTAGCTAGAGGCAAAACGCCTTATGTGAAATCGCAGGTGGTTTACAACGCTATGAGGCAGCATCTTATAACCTTGGGGGTTCTGTCTCAGAACGGCGAGGTACACAGAGATGAAAAAGGTACTTCTGGCATTAATTAAATTCTACAGGAAGGCAATTTCCCCAAACACCGCGCCGCGGTGCAAATATTGTCCCACGTGCTCCGAATACGGGCTGGAGGCAATTGAAAGATTCGGCGCGCTAAAGGGTTCGGCGCTCACCACTTGGCGCTTTTTGCGCTGCAATCCGTTTTCAAAGGGAGGCTATGACCCCGTCCCGGAAAAAAAGCGGAAGTAACTGACAAAGAGGTAAATTTATGCAAATTATGCAAATTTTCGGCTCCATCGGCTGGCTGCTTGGTTTTATTCTCTGGGGCGCGTTCTACATTTTCAAGAATTTCGGACTCGCTATCATAGTTTTTACCATCATTGTAAAGGCGGCTTTGTTCCCCTTCACTCTGAAGCAGCAAAAATCAATGGCGGGCAGCGCCCGTTTGGCTAAAAAGCAAAAAGAGCTTCGCGAAAAATACGGCAACAACCGTATGAAACTTCAGGAAGAACTCAACAAGCTCAATGAAAAAGAGGGAGTAAAGCCCATGGGCGGCTGTCTTACGACCCTCATTCCAATGCTCATCCTTCTCGGCATTTGGTACGCGGTTGCTTATCCGCTCACCAATACGCTCCACATCGACAGCAGCTCCATTTCCAAGGCTCAGGATTTTGCAAAGGCTATTCCGGGATACTCCTACAGCACCGGAGGCACCAACTATCAGGAAGTATCTTTGCTCAAGATTTTCCCGAAAATTCAGGACACCGAATATATCCGGAGCATTTTCTCATCTGATGAGATCAGCAGAATAAGTATGTTTTCCAAGGGCTTCAACATCTTCGGAAACGTCGATTTGTTAACCATTCCGAACCAGCTCGGCTTCTGGTCGTGGTATCTGCTGTTCCCTGTTCTCTGCTTTGTTTCCAACGTCGGTTCCTCGCTCATTATGCAAAAAATGAACAGGCGCAACCAGGCAATGCAGCAGGGCGGATGTATGAAGGCGATTATTTTTATACTTCCCCTGTTTTCGGCATATATCGCATACAGCGTTCCCACGGCGGTATCCTTCTACTGGATTATTTCCGCATTGATCAGTCTGGGACAGTCGATCGTCGTCAGCAAGGTGTTCAGTCCGGCTCACATCACAGCAAATTCCGAAGCGCGCCACGCGGCTCTTATGTTTGAAAACGAAGCAAAGGTTCCCTATGTTTACGTTCCGAGAAAAACGGCCGCCGAGAGCAGCTCAAACGACAACAAGAACGCAAACAAAAATGTGAGCAAAAAGAAAAAGAAAAAATAAGTTTTAATTATCGTGACAAATCAGGAGACAACAATGATCAGAGAAGCAATTTGCGAGGGCAACGACGTAGAGGAAGCTCTCGAAAAAGCAAAAAGCGAACTTGGCCTCACTGAAACAGACGAATATGAATTTGAGGTCGTTCAGCGTGAAGAAAAGAAAAAATTCGGCCTTTTCGGCGGTCGTCCCGCCAAGGTCAGAGTTTTCATAAAGGAAACCGCAGAAGATAAAACCGAGCAGTTTCTCAGAGACGTGCTCGATCAGATGGGCCTTTCCGAAATCGCCATCGAGAAAAAGGCTGAGGAAGGCACCCTCGAATTTAACCTCTCCGGCGAAGAAGAGGGCTTTGTTATCGGCAGACGCGGCGAAACACTCGACGCTCTGCAGTATCTTGCAAGCCTCGTTGCCAACCACAGCGAAGAGGGCTATGTAAAGGTAACCGTCAATGTGGGCAACTACAGAGACAAACGCGAAAAAACCCTTGAGATCCTCGGCAGAAAGCTCGCCTTCAAGGCGGTAAAGACAGGCAAAAAGACAAGCCTTGAGCCGATGAACCCCTACGAGAGAAGAATCATCCACACAGCGGTGCAAAAGGTCAACGGCGCCATTTCCTGGAGTGAAGGCGAAGGCGCTGCACGCCACGTTGTTATCGGTCCCGACCCCAAGGCGAGAAACAATCGCCGCGGCGTCTACAGCAACCGCAGAGGCGGCGGCAGAAAGAATTACAACAACAACCGCAAAACAAATCCTGCTCCTAATCCTGACAGAGTTCCGCTCAACGAGGGCGGCGCCACAGGTCTTTACGGCAGAATAGATAAGTAATCAAAGCTGCCTTTTAAGGCAGCTTTTTCTTTACCTACATTTCATTTCAGCGGAGTTATTATGACCGATTCAAAAACAATAGCCGCAATCAGCACAGCTCAGGGCGAGGGCGGCATAGGAGTTATCAGAATATCGGGCGATGAGGCAATTGCCGTCGCCGATAAGGTTTTTCAGAATATCAACGGAAAATTGCTTTCCGAAATGAAGGGCTACACCGCGGCATACGGAAAAATCGTCAGCGGAGCAGAGGAGCTCGACGAGGCGGTCGCCCTCGTTTTCCGCTCTCCTCACAGCTACACCGGAGAGGACGTTGTCGAGCTTTCCTGCCACGGCGGAGTGTTTATCACCGAGCAGGTGCTCCGCGCCGTGCTCGAAGCGGGTGCCGCTCCAGCGCAGGCGGGCGAATTCACAAAGCGCGCCTTTCTCAACGGCAAGGTCGACCTGACAGAAGCCGAAGCGGTAATTGATATTATCAGCGCAAAAAGCAGGGCCGCGGCAAGAGCAGCTCTCTGCGTCCGCGACGGAGCTCTGCACCGCAGGATCACCGCCGTCAAGGACAGTTTGCTCTCACTCGCAGCACATCTTTCCGCGTGGGCGGATTATCCCGAGGAGGACATTGCAGAAGTCACCGACGAAATGATTATTTCAACCTGCGAATCCGCTCGGAAGGACCTTGAAAATCTCCTTGCGACCTATGACAGCGGACAGGCTGTCAAGCAAGGTCTGGACACCGTTATCGCAGGCAGACCTAACGTTGGCAAAAGCACTCTGATGAACCTGCTCTCGGGCAGTGAAAAGAGCATTGTCACCGAAATTCCCGGAACGACACGCGACGTAGTGGAGGACACCGTGGTCGCAGGCGACGTGATCCTGAGGCTCAGCGACACCGCCGGACTCCGCGAAACCGACGATGTCATTGAAAAAATAGGAGTTGACCGCGCAAAGAAGCGCCTTGAACAGTGCGGCCTGCTGCTCGCCGTATTTGACAACAGCCGCGAGCTCGAGGACTTTGATTTTCAGCTTCTTGAAGCTGCTAAAAACGTTCCGTCCATTGCGATTGTTAATAAAACCGATTTACCAAGCAAACTCAATACGGACAATATTTCAGATTATATCAACAATATAGTATATATATCAGCCGCAACCGGTGAAGGAAAAACTGAGCTGATCAATGCCATCAGCGAGCTCGCAGGAACAAACGAGCTCAATCCCAGCGAGGGGATTCTCTCAAATGAACGCCAGCGCGCCAATGTATCCGCCGCGCTGAAATCCGTTAAAGAGGCGAGGGAAGCGCTCGACTGCGGATTAACCTTTGACGCAGTGACCGTCACTCTCGAAGAAGCCATCGGAGAGCTTCTTGAAATGACGGGCGAGAAGGCGAGCGATGAAATCATTGACCGCGTATTCCACAACTTCTGCGTCGGCAAGTAAACTATGAAAATTGAGGCGATACCAATGACCTACTATGCAGGTGAATACGACGTTGCCGTAATCGGCGCGGGACACGCGGGAATTGAAGCCGCTCTCGCCGCCGCAAGGCTCGGATGTCGAACCGCCATTTTTACAATCAATATGGACGCTGTGGGCAACTGCCCCTGCAATCCCTCGATCGGAGGAACCGCAAAAGGACATCTTGTGCGCGAGCTTGACGCGCTCGGAGGCGAAATGGGAAAGACCGCCGACGAATGTTTTCTGCAATCAAGAATGCTGAACAGGGGAAAGGGCCCTGCGGTTCATTCTCTCCGCGCTCAGATAGACCGCCGCAAGTATTCCGAAACAATGAAGCACAAGCTCGAGCTTCAGGAGAATCTCGAACTCCGTCAGGCTGAAATCACCGATATTGAAAAAGCCGACGGCGGCTATATGCTTACCACTCAAATGCTCGCTCAATACTTCTGCAAAACCGTTGTAGTTGCAACGGGCACATATCTCGGAGGAAGAATTTATGTCGGCGAGGTCAGTTACGAAAGCGGACCTGACGGAATGTTCCCCGCCACAAAACTGGCGGTTTCTCTTAAAAACCTCGGACTTCCGCTGAGACGCTTCAAGACAGGAACTCCGGCGCGTATACTAAGGCGCTCGATCGACTTCTCCGATTTGGAGGTTCAGAAGGGCGATGTTCCGCCGCAGCCGTTTTCCTATGAAACCGAGAATCTGGGCGAAAATAAGGTCGACTGTCATATCAGCTGGACCAACGACCGCACCAAGCAAATTATCCTGGACAATATTCACCGCTCACCTCTCTATGCAGGACGAATCGAGGGAGTCGGTCCGCGCTACTGTCCCAGCTTTGAGGACAAGGTAATGCGCTTTGCCGACAAACCGCGCCATCAGCTATTCATTGAGCCCTGCGGCGAGAACACCGAGGAGATGTATATGCAGGGAATGAGCAGTTCCCTGCCCGAGGAGGTTCAGCTTAAATTCTACCGCACCATCAAAGGGCTTGAACACTGCGTGATTATGCGTCCTGCCTACGCAATCGAATACGACTGCGTCGATCCTACCGCAATGAACGCGACCCTCGAATTTAAAAACTTTCCGAATCTGTACGGAGCAGGTCAGTTCAACGGAAGCTCAGGTTATGAGGAGGCGGCAGCACAGGGCTTTGTCGCTGGCGTAAACGCCGCTCTCAAGGTTCAGGGCAGAGAGCCACTGATTCTCACACGCGCCAATTCCTACATTGGGACTCTCGTTGACGACCTCGTTACAAAGGGCGCCAACGAGCCCTACAGAATGATGACCTCACGAAGCGAGTACCGCCTTGTTCTTCGTCAGGACAACGCAGACGAGCGCCTTACTCCGATCGGATATGAAATCGGGCTCATCAGCGAAGAACGCTATCATAAGTTTCTCCGCAAGCAGGAGCTCAAAAAAGAGGAAATCAAGCGCCTTCAATCCACTACGATTTCTCCGAGTCGGGAACTCAACGAGGTACTTGTTTCACGTGAAACATCTGAAATCAACTCAGGCGTTCGCCTTATTGAGCTTATGAAGCGTCCCCAACTCGACTACGGATGTCTCAAGCCCTTTGATAAAGATAGGCCCGACTTGGATCCGAATATTTTTGAGCAGGTCGAAATTGAAATAAAATATGAGGGCTACATTCAAAAACAGCTCAAACAGGTTGAACAAATGAAGAAGCTCGAGAAGAAGCTGCTTCCGAACGACTACGATTACAAGGAGCTCAAAGGACTCAGGCTTGAAGCTCAGGAAAAGCTGAATAAAATCAAACCGCTCAACATCGGTCAGGCCTCGCGCATCTCGGGAGTTTCTCCCGCAGACATCAGCGTACTTCTAATCTGGCTTGCCGCAAACAGAGGACAAAAAAATGAAGATGCGTGATTATCTGATTGCCGCCTTGGAAGGATATAAAATCAAATTAAATGAAACACAACTCAATCAGCTCGACACATATTATAAGCTTCTGGTTGAATGGAACGAAAAAATCAATCTGACGGCAATCACCGACCCTCAGGGAGTAGCCGTAAAACACTTTGCCGACAGCCTTTCGGTTTTTAATTATCTTGACATTCCGCAAAATGCAAGGTTGATCGACGTCGGCACAGGAGCCGGATTTCCCGGAATTGTTCTCAAAATAGCACGACCGGACATTAACTTAACTCTGCTCGACAGTCTTAAAAAAAGATTTCTGTTTCTCGAAGCTCTGCTCAATGACCTTGCTCTCGAAGCTGAATTTGTTCAGGGCAGGGCAGAGGAGTACGGACAGGACCTCGATATGCGAGAAAGCTATGACTTGGTAGTATCAAGAGCAGTGGCTCAGCTCAATACTCTGAGCGAATACTGCTTGCCATTTGCAAGGCTGTCGGGAAGATTTGTCGCCTTCAAGGGAGGAGCCTGCGAGAATGAAGTTGCCGCTGCAAAAAGGGCGATTCAAACCTTGGGAGGAAAGCTCATTAAAATTCACTCCTTCGAGCTGCCGAATAACGGCGGAGCGAGAAATCTGGTCGAGATAGAAAAAATCAATCCTACTCCCGACAAGTATCCGCGGCCGAACGGAAAAATAAAATCCAAGCCGTTATAAATTGACAAAAAGCTGCTCAACCTTACAAAACACAATTAAATACTCACTCACAATGTGACAGAAACCGCACGCCTTATGTGATATTATAATGGCACAGGGACAAGCCCTGAAGCTGAATAAGGTGATGCGGTTTGATTTTTACAGGTAAAAACGATAACAAAATCTCGGAGATACCGATAATAAAAATCCGACCAAACAAGGCGCAGCCGCGCAAGCTTTTTTCCGAGGATGAGTTGAAATCACTCTCTCGCTCCATTGCCGAGAACGGAATATTGCAGCCCGTGACCGTGCGAAAAATAAGCGCAACGGAATACGAGCTTGTGGCAGGAGAAAGAAGGCTCCGCGCCTCAGCCTTGGCGGGACTGAAAAAAGTTCCTTGCATCATTGTAAAATGCACCGATAAAGAGTCTGCCGTATACGCTCTACTTGAAAATCTGCAGCGAGCCGACCTCGGAATATTCGAGGAGGCTCGCGGGATTTCAAGACTGATAAGAAGATACGGACTCACTCAGGAACAGGCGGCTGAAAAGCTCGGAAAAACTCAATCAACCATCGCAAATAAGCTCCGCCTGCTCAGACTGAGCAGTGAGGAGCAGGAATGGATTGAAAAGTCGGGACTCAGCGAACGCCACGCGCGGGCACTGCTGAAACTTGATAATGAAAACGCACGCCGCGACGTACTCTCGCAGGTCATCACCGAAGGCTTGAACGTCTCGCAGACGGAAGCCCTTGTCAGCTTAAAACTTCAATCAGCTCCCGTAAAACATAACAGGGGAGCCGGCAAAGCGGTGATAAAGGACTTTAGAATTTTTGTAAACACAATAAATAAAGCTGTTGATGTAATGCGGCTGGCGGGAATTGACGCTAAAACACATACTTCAGACAATGACAATTTTATCGAATACACAATAAGGATTCCCAAGTCGCAAATTATTAAAGCAGAAAAGTCGGCATAAATTTAAAGTCAACCAACTACACTTTCCACGGGATGCACCAGCATCCATTCCACTCATACCCATTTCCTTATCTAACCCCTTGCGAAAAGGCGTGCAGAAATGCACGTCTTTTTGCGTGTTTCACGT
>ONIJ01000010.1 GCA_900317875.1 uncultured Eubacteriales bacterium | reverse complement strand
CGGCGTATACGCTTTCTCAGCGACAGGCGTTAAATCCGTGACGATCCCCGCATTCAAGAAGCTTTCCTCGCTTCCGCAGTATATGTTCTATCAGAGCTTCAACCTTGCAGAGGTAAAGCTTCCCAAATCGATCACCGGAATCGACGGCAAGGACAACAACGCGTTTGACGACTGCAGCAAGGAACTGACGATCGTGGCTCCCAAGGGCTCATTCGGTGAATCTCTCGCAAAGGTCAAAAGCTATAAATTTAAAGCTGCCCAATGATTAACCACAGGTAGGCAGAGGGCAAATATCAAATAAGAGGTAGATTTTATGAGCAACAAAGAATATCCTATTGTGGACAGCGTTGAAAGCTTTGAGTCAGCTCTCGAAAGAGTAAGAGCCGCTCAGAGAGAATTTGCCCTGTTCACGCAGGAGCAGGTCGACAGGATTTTTCTTGCCGCCGCCACCGCAGCCAACCGCGCGCGTCTGCCGCTGGCAAAAATGGCTGTTGAGGAGACGGGAATGGGCGTTGTCGAGGACAAGGTGATAAAGAATCACTTTGCCTCCGAATACATCTATAATGCCTACAGAGATGTCAAGACCTGCGGCGTTATTGAGGAGAACCCCGTTTACGGCACAAAGAAAATCGCCGAGCCGATCGGCGTGATCGCCGCCGTAATCCCGACGACCAACCCCACATCCACCGCGATTTTCAAGGCGCTTATCTGTCTGAAAACCAGAAACGGAATCATCATCAGCCCGCATCCCCGCGCAAAAAAGAGCACCATCGCCGCGGCGAAGCTCGTTTTGGAGGCGGCTGTTGCCGCGGGCGCTCCCGAGGGAATCATCAGCTGGATCGACGTTCCCTCGCTTGAGCTGACAAATATGCTTATGCAGGAGGCCGACTGCATTCTCGCTACAGGCGGTCCCGGAATGGTAAAGGCTGCTTACTCCAGCGGCAAACCCGCTCTGGGCGTAGGCGCCGGCAACACTCCCGCGATCATCGACGAGAGCGCTGACATCCTTCTGGCGGTCAACTCGATCATTCACTCCAAGACCTTTGACAACGGTATGATCTGCGCCTCCGAACAGAGCGTGATCGTTGACAAAAAGCTCTATGACAAGGTCAAGGAGGAGTTTGCTTCGCGCGGCTGCTACTTCCTCAGCGACGACGAGTGCGAAAAGGTGAGAAAGACTATCATCATCAACGGCGCGCTCAACGCAAAGATCGTAGGACAGAAGCCCGTTACGATCGCCGCTCTTGCGGGAGTTACGGTTCCCGAGAGCACCAAGATCCTCATCGGCGAGGTTGAGTCGGTGGACATCAGCGAGGAATTCGCTCACGAAAAGCTGAGCCCCGTGCTCGCAATGTACAAGGCGGAGGACTTTGACGACGCCGTTGCAAAGGCGGAACAGCTCATCGCCGACGGCGGCTACGGTCACACCTCATCGATTTACCTCGACGCGGTAAACGAAAAGGAGAAAATCGACAGATTCGCCGCCATGATGAAGACCTGCCGAATCCTCGTCAACACGCCTTCGTCGCAGGGCGGTATCGGCGACCTTTACAACTTCAACCTCACACCCTCGCTCACACTCGGCTGCGGCTCCTGGGGCGGCAACTCGGTAAGCGAAAACGTCGGCGTGAAGCACCTCATCAACATTAAAACCGTCGCCGAGAGGAGAGAAAATATGCTTTGGTTCAGAGCACCTGAAAAGGTTTACATCAAAAAGGGCTGTATGCCCATCGCTTTGCAGGAGCTGAAGGACGTTATGGGCAAGAAGAAGGCCTTCCTCGTCACCGACAGCTTCCTCTATAAAAACGGCTACACCAAGCCCATCACCGACAAGCTCGACTCAATGGGAATCGCCTACACGGTGTTCTCCGACGTTGAGCCCGATCCGTCGCTTATTTCCGCTCAGAACGGCGCCGAGGCAATGCGCAAGTTTGAGCCCGACGTGATCATCGCGCTCGGCGGCGGCTCCGCAATGGACGCGGCAAAGATTATGTGGGTACTCTATGAGCATCCCGACGTTGACTTCCAGGATATGGCTATGCGCTTTGTCGACATCCGCAAGCGCGTCTACACCTTCCCCAAGATGGGCGAAAAGGCTTACTTTATCGCTATCCCCACCTCATCGGGAACAGGCTCGGAGGTTACTCCCTTCGCGGTCATCACCGATCAGGAAACAGGTATCAAATATCCGCTCGCGGACTATGAGCTTATGCCCAATATGGCTATCGTTGACGCCGACTTTATGATGAGCGGCCCCAAGGGACTCACCGCCGCTTCGGGTATCGACGCGGTTTCCCACTCGCTGGAGGCTTACGCCTCGATGATGGCGACCGACTTCACCGACGGTCTGGCGCTCAAGTCGCTCAAGGTTATCTTTGAGTATCTGCCCGCCTGCTACGAGAACGGTCAGAATGAGCCGTTCGCCCGCGAAAAGGTCGCTCACGCGGCTACTATGGCGGGTATGGCGTTTGCAAACGCCTTCCTCGGCGTGTGCCATTCAATGGCTCACAAGCTCGGCGCCTTCCATCACATCGCTCACGGCATCGCAAATGCCCTTATGCTCGAGCAGGTCATCCGCTTCAACTCCTCCGAGGTTCCCTCCAAGATGGGCACCTTCCCGCAGTACGATCATCCCCATACCCTCGCGCGCTACGCTGAGGTAGCTCAGTTCCTCGGCTTCGGCGGCAAGGACGACGCCGAGAGCGTTGAAAACCTCATCGACGGAATCAACGAGCTCAAGAAGAAGATCGGCATCAAGGAGACGATCGCCGACTACGGCGTAAGCGAGGAGGACTTCCTCTCCTCACTCGACGAGATGACCGAGCAGGCGTTCGACGATCAGTGCACAGGCGCAAATCCGCGCTATCCGCTGATGAGCGAAATCAAGCAGATG
>ONIJ01000091.1 GCA_900317875.1 uncultured Eubacteriales bacterium | reverse complement strand
GAACAGTGTGTTCTGAAGCAGGAACCAAAGCGCTGCGGCAAAGACGATCGCAGACAGAATTACCACGCACTTGCGGGCGATCTCCTTTTTTCCGTCGCCCGGCAGCGGGATGAATCGGTTTACAAAGCCCGTTTTTGCAGGCACATACTTGACGTCGGAGAATCCGTCGGGAAACTCGTTTTTGGAGTTTTCAAAGACCTCCGTGGTTCGCTCCGCCGCAAGAACGGCGATTTCGGAGAAGTCCTTTCCGGTGAGCTCCTCCTTGGGAACAGCCGCTACGCGAAGCCCCTTGTAGACGAAGGCGTAGCCCTTGTAGCCGTTTCCGAAATCTCCCAGCGAAAAGACCTTTGCCTTTTTGCGGGTAAGCTCGTATTCTTCCTCGAGCTTCTTTATCTCATCGGCGTCCGCCTTGCGCTCGCGCGCCTCCTTGAACGCCTTGTTGCGCTTTTTCCAGTAATCCTTGGGAGCCGGCTCGTTGACTGCCTTTTCGGCGGCGACAACCGTTTCGACAAAATATTTTTTGAACGATGAGCTGTCCTTTGACCTGAGTCCCCCCGTGACAATTACAACATCGGGCTTTTTGTCCGAATTTGCAATGGAATTAAGCGTCATTTTGACCGCAGCCGATTTCAGAATAGACTTCTTTACGCCCTGAAGGGTGTAGCCGTGCTCGTCAAGTGCTTTCCCGAGCGCTTCCTCGCGCGGCGAAATGGTGTCGGTTTCTTTCTTTTTGCATACGGATAATATTTCTATGAACACGCAAGACCTTCCTTTCGTGCGTTATTCCTCGGGATAGATGGGGGTAACCTTCAGATTTTGAAGCGCTTCCTCGATGAGCGGCCCAAAGCCTGCCCTCTCCTGCGCCTCCTTTACAAATCTGAGGATCGGCTTAGTGCGGGGATGGCGCGGAGTGAACACCGTGCAGCAATCCTCATAGGGCTCGATCGAGGTTTCGTAGGTATCTATCTTATATGAAATGTCTATGATTTCCTGTTTGTCCATTCCGATAAGCGGACGGAAAACAACCATATCGGCGGCTTCGTCCGTGCAGTTGAGAGCGCCGATCGTCTGGCTTGCGACCTGACCGAGGCTTTCGCCCGTGATCAGGGCGGAGCAGTCGTTGTCGCGGGCTATGCGCTGCGAAATTTCCATCATCAGGCGGCGCATAATAATTGTGAACAGCTCCTCGGGGCAGTCGTCCCTGAGCTTTTCCTGAATTTTCGTGAAGGGCACGGTGTACATCGTCATCGGACAGGAGTAGCGGCTTACCTTTTGGAGCAGACGCACTACCTTTTCCTCGGCGCGCCTGCCGGTGTAGGGCGGGCTTGCAAAGTGAACCGCGGTGAGCCTGAGGCCTCTTTTTGCCATCATATACGCCGCAACCGGAGAATCGATGCCTCCGCTGATGAGAATCACCGCCTTGCCTCCCGTGCCGACGGGAATTCCGCCCGCGCCGCGTATCGGATCGGCGTGGACATAGGCGCCCTTGTCGCGGATCTCCACATAAACCGTGACGTCCGGATTGTGGACGTCAACCGTGAGATGCGGATACTTTCCGAGGATCACTCCGCCGAGCTCGCGGCAGATCTCGGGTGATTTCAGCGGGAATTTTTTGTCGCTGCGCTTCGCCTCGACCTTAAAGGTCTTTGCGGCGCGAAGCTCCTTTTCGAGGTAGACGGGAGCCGTTGAAAGAACGGATTCCATAGTCTTTTCCTCGCAGAGCGCCGCCCGCGAAAAGCTGACTATCCCGAAAACCCTGCCCACGCGCTCGCAGGCTTCGTCGAGGTCGATGTCCTCGCCGAGCGGTCTGACGCAGATCGTGGACTGCGCCGAGGTGATTTCAAACCTTCCGAGAGAATTAAGCGCAATTTTGATGTTTTTCTTGAGAGCGTCCTCAAATTGGCGGCGGTTAAGTCCCTTAAGTACAATTTCGCCGTCCTTCAGTAACAAAATCTCTTTCATAATACCTCTTGTTGTTGTCGGAGCGCGGAACTGGCGCGCTCCCGAATGAGCTAACGGTGCGCCAGCACGCGCAGACCCTCGGCGATACCCTCGCAGAGCGCGTCCACATCGTCGGCGCTGTTGTGTTTTGAAAAGCTTACGCGGATTGCGCTGTCGGCGCGCTCGCGCGAAAGCCCCAGTGCGGAAAGCACATGGCTGGGCTTTCCCTTTGCGCAGGCGCTTCCCGAGGAAACAAAAATGTCGCGCCCCTCCAAAAAGTGGAGCATTGTTTCGCTTCTGACTCTGCCTGCCGAAAAATTCAGCACATACGGCAGCGCGTTTTCGGGAGAATTGAGCGCCACGCCTTCTATACTCAAAAGCCGCTGTCTGGCATATTTGTTAAGCGCTTCTGCCTTTGCGCGGTTATTTTCAATGTCAAATTCATCGCAGGCTGCGCCGAACGCCGCAATAGCTGGAAGATTCTCGGTTCCCGGGCGGAAGCGCTTTTCCTGCTCGCCGCCGTACTGCCTGGGAACAAGCCGCACGCCCTTTTTTACATAGAGCGCGCCCACGCCCTTCGGCGCGTGGACCTTGTGGCCGCTGACGCTGACCATATCGGCGCCGAGCGTCCTGGGACGCACGTCGAGCTTTCCGAACGCCTGTACCGCGTCCGTATGGCAGAGAGCCGCGGGATTTTTTGCCTTTACCTCGGCGAAAATCTCCCTGACGGGCATAACTGCGCCGGTTTCGTTGTTTACGAGCATTACGGATACGATAGCTGTGCCGCCGTCGACCGCCGCCGCAACGTCAGCGGGATGAACTACGCCGTCCGAACGCGGAGCCACCCTTTCGACAGTGAAGCCCTCGTCCTCCAGACGTTTCGCCGCCTCGGTCACGCTGCTGTGCTCAACCGATGATATGACGATTTTTCTGCGCACCCTCGCCGCGGCGTATGCCGCTCCGAACAGCGCGGTGTTGTTTGCTTCGGTGCCCCCGCTTGTGAAGAAAATTTCCTCGGCGCCGACCTTCAGCCGCGCCGCAACGGACTTTCGCGCCGCATTGAGCTCGCGCTCCGCTTCAAGTCCCTTCAGATGAAGCGAGGACGGGTTGCCGTAACACTCGGTCATTATCGAAAAAGCCTTTTCAGCCGCCGCGCGGGACACCGCAGTTGTCGCGCTGTTATCGAGATAATGCTCCAAGCCCTTCGCCCCCATTGTATACATATGGTATTATTATACAACATCGCAGAGAAAAAATAAAGTGAAAAATTAAACATAATTATGAAAAATCCGCAAAGAATATTGTTGTAAGCGTTTTCGGGCGCGGCGCGCCCTTGTAAAAGCGGAAGGAGATCATTATGAATTCGGGAGAATACGCCGAAATTGTGAAAAAAAATTCGCCCGCCAGTCAGACTCTCGCCGACTGTGTACGGGCGTTTTTGTTCGGCGGCGGCATTTGCACCGCCGGACAGGGAATTTTTGAATTGTACGCCTATTTGGGCGCCGGCGAGATGACCTCGAGGATTTTAACCTCGGTCACGCTGGTTTTTGCGGGAGTTCTACTCACCGCCGCCGGCGTTTACGACAAGCTCGCGCGCAAGGCGGGCGCGGGAACTCTGGTTCCGATCACGGGCTTTGCAAACTCTATGGCGGCGCCCGCGATCGAGTTTAAAACCGAGGGCTTCGTCACGGGAGTCGGCGCAAAAATGTTTGTGATCGCGGGTCCCGTGCTGGTGTACGGAATCACCGCCTCGGTCATTTACGGCGCAATACTTTGGACGCTGCACCTGTTCGGCATCACGCTTTTTTAGCGGCGCCGCTCAGAAGCACGCCTTGTCGCCGCTCTTAATAAAGGCAGGCGGGCAGTAGAGCAGCAGGGCGACGTCGTTGTCGCCCGCGCAGGCTCTCGTTGCTATCGCCTTGTTCACGGCTAAGCTCTTCACGACAAACGAGCCTTTGCTCTCGTCGTTTTCGCCGAGGATGTAGACCGTATCGCCTGCGGAAACCTTTCCGCGCTTCACCGCTCCGATTATTGCGGTGCCGTAGTCCTCGATGGGGATGATATTTTTTATCGGCATCTCGAACTTGAAAAGCTGTCTGTTTTTGCCGCCGCTGCGGGAATTTCCCGCCGACAACATCTCGGAGATGAAGGCGGCCGCGCTGTTGAGCTCAGCCTCCTTGTTCATACGGGCGAATTTGTATTCGGCGCCGCTTTTGAGAGTCAGCACCATAGCGGGCATTTGCAGGGCATAGGGGGAATAAATGCAGGATTTTATGTCGTTCAGATTATATATCTCCACCCTGCCCTTTCGGGTCGCGCGGCGCTCCGAGGTCATATTATCCGCGCCGAACACGGCGCCCGCAGAGCTTTCCACGCGAAGGTGGAACTCTATTCTGTCACCGTAAATAAGCAGTCTGCCGCTTTTCTTCGTGATTCCGGTGCGGCGGTCGCCCGTGTACTTATCGACCATAGGGACTGTTTTCAAAGGCTTTTCCGCCAAGTCCTCGTCCTTGTCATAGAAAGGGCGTCCGCAGCCTGTGCAGAACAGCGCGTCGTCATCGGCGCGAAGTCCGCAGAACCCGCAATATATTACATTTTCCGAGGGCGGCGTCGCCTTTGTCAGCCTTTTTCCGCAGGTCTTGCAGAAATTTGTTCCTCTCGGGTTTGACGTTCCGCAGTTACTGCACCTCATTGCTCTGCCCCCTTATCGGAATCGCTCTCAGCCCTTACAATCCCAAGCTCAACCGCCTTGCCGCCGAGCGTCCACGCGGGCTTGATAACCGTGCAGCGCGCACCCGGCGCGATCTCTCCCAAGCACCGGAAGAGCTGTGCCGCGTCGTTGTCATAAACGATCACCGAATCCGACGAGCCCGCGCGGATAAAGCCCGCGCGCTGAACGCTGCCGACGAGCATTCTCATTTTTCTGAGGCAAAGCTCACGGTCAAGCACGTCGTCCTTTGAGAATTTCCTCTCAAACTCCGCGCGGAAAGCCGAGTCTTCGAGCAGCGCGACGCGGTCGCACCACTCTTCATAGACGTCGGAGCAATACTTTCCGGGAGAAACCGAGAGCAGCAGGCTTTCATAAAGCCCCTCGAACGCCTCGGCATTTCGCGCTATTCCCTCGCTTAGCCCGGTTTGAGAGCTGAGCTGATAATGTGTAAGGTTTTCTTCTGGCATAATATGTCCGCCGCAAAAACAGCGGCGTCCTCCTAAATATCCGTTTTCTTCATATGGATCCACGCCGCTGCGTCGTCGCGGTCACCGAAAATAATGGCATTGCCGGGGAACAGCGACGGAATCAGCGCCTTTTGCTCGGGACGAAGCGCCGCGCTCGCCGCCATTACGTCCGCGTCGTCGGGGGACGCGAGGCGGTGGATGATCTTGTAGTTGGTGTTCTTTATCGCGTCGGGGATCAGGCGCGTCGGGTACTGATCGACGATCATAAGCCCCTCGCCGTAGCTGCGGATCTCCGACAGCATATTGGTAAACAGGTCGGCGACGACCTTCTGGGGATTGTTGCCTGCCTTGCCCTCGGGCTTAAGCAGGACGTTGTGCGCCTCCTCGATCAGAGTGAGGTGAAGCAGCTTGTTCTCCTGAGCCAGTGCGCGGTACTCGGGATCGTTTGCGTATTTCGACTTGCGGTACTCATAGAGCGAGAGCAGCAGCACGCTCATCACGAGCGCCTTGTCGCGCGAGGCCGAGATACCGCTGATGTTGATAACGGTGGGATGGTCGAAAAGCTCGCTGTAGTCGGTGGAGCAGGGCACGTTGAGCAGCTTGCCGCGCGTGCCGCGGATCAGGTACTGGAAACGGGTTTCAAGGCAGGTAGCGAGGTTTGAGCGAACCTTTTCCTCGTACTTTTTCTCCTCCATTACCCTTCTGCTCATCGAGGAAAGCGAGGAAAGCAGCGGATACATTTTCTGCTGCTCCATCGGCAGTCCGCTCGTGAAGTCCTTTTTGTACGCCGCAGTGTAGAGCGCGTAAATAGTTTCGTCGATCAGAACGGGCAGTACGTCCTCGGAGGGCAGGCTGGCGTTCATCAGGGAGATGAGGTTTTCGCAGCGCGAGGTCATATCGACCTTTGCGCCCTTTACAGCCGCCGGCTGGAACGGAGACAGCCTGAGCTGACCGAGCTTTACGCCGTCGATGTCGTTTGTGCCCGGCATATAAATGCGGAATTTTTTCTCCTCGGGCAGGATCTCGTTCATCTTCATCGCCCAGCGCACCCAGTCGTCCTTAGCCGGCTCGATGATGAGTGAGGGAACGTTGTGCCCGAGAATTTCGGTGATCACGCGCTTGCAGGAGCAGGATTTGCCCGAGCCGGTTGAGCCGACAACCAAAGCGTGGCGCACCAGATCGTTGTGGTTGATGTCGTAGCCCGCGTTCTGCTCGACGCCCATATTCACGATGTTGCCGAGCCTTATCGACTCGCCCTCGACGACGGGCGGATTGTTGGCAAAGCGTACTGCGGATTTCACAAACCTCAGTCCCGGAGCGTCGTTCTGCGGGAGCGAGGTAGCGAGGGCAAACTCCTTTGTGTTCATCGGAGTGCTGAGATACTGGTAGTATTTTCCGAAGATGTGCCATACGGTATCCTCGGTCATACCGTTTATCTTATCGTTAAAAATCGGGATCAGATCGAGATAATCCGTGACGATTTCCAGGGCGTTCGAACCGGGCTTGAGAACGTGAAGGCGGATAGGCTCGACATAGGTGGTCTTGCCCGAATAGATGGAGCGCAGCATTCCATTAACGGTGTTAACGTCCTTTCTGTCCTTTCCGAGCACGTAGATACCCACGTTCCAGTAGCCGAGGTTTCTGCCCTCCTTCATACGTTCGATGTGCGTTTCGGTGAGCTGCTCGGCGTACTGCGCAAACTTGTCAAGATAGGTAGAAGTGACCGTCATGGTGTTCGTTTCGCTTATGCTTTTGCCGGTGCTGCCCATTACTGCGCCCGCGGCGCAGAAGGCGAGTCCCAGAATGGGGCCGAGAATCGGCATAATTATTGAAGCTCCGCCCTTAAGCGCGGTTGAAAGCGCTCCCGTCGCCATTCCGGTGCCGCTGCTCATCATCGAGGCGCCGGCGGAGCCGAACGCCTTTTCCTTGGTTTCATTGCGGGTTTCGGCGTCAGCCACGGTGCGCTGCACATAGGTGTGGATCTCGCTGCCGAGAGTACGCATTCGGTTCATAATGCCCGTGGTCTCGCTGTCGGAGATGGGATCGCCGATAATCAGCAGATTGTAGTCGCGCTCGACTCCGCCCTTTCCGCGGATTCCGAAGGCGAGCGGATCAAGAGTCTGCAAAACGCCCGGGCGCTCGCCGTTGAAGAACGACGGAAGTCCCGTAACCGCGCCGATCGAACGGCTTTCGTGGAGATCGACGTGCAGCGAAAGGCGCTCACGGGTGCTGAGCTGCTTCAGCTCGATTCCCGGCATTGAGCCCGAGGTAGCCTCCTCGACCTGCTCGATAGCGTCCATAGAGTTGAAAAACGGATTAGTGGAGCTTACGCCGATGTAAAGTCCCGTTTGTCCGTCCTTGCGGCGGAGCAGAAAATATACGCGGTAGCCCCACTCGTGCATTGACGAGAGCACGCCCTGCCAGCGGTCAAAGAGGTTGTAGCCGCTCGCGTTGTCGGGACTTACGGGAAGGCGGGTGATTTTCAGCCACGTTATTTCGGCTACCTTTTTGTTTTCGTCAAGATAAAAGCTGTCGCGTTCGCTCATTTCCTCGAGCGTGCTGCGCTCGATAACCTTGTCCAGCAGCTCATGGAACTGGTTGTCGGGGACCTTGAGCGGATTTGGTATTTTCAGGCTCTCGCTGTCGATACCCTTTACCAAATCGCGGAAGGATATGTTTCTTTCAGCCATAGTTTGATTTTCCTTTCTGCTGCGCTGCTCCGTTATTCAACGCAGGTGTGGTAGAACGAGGGATAAAGCGCCTCGTAGAACGGCTTGAGCGAGGGCTCAAGCAGAGTTGACAGCAGCCCGCGGAACTCTTTGAGCTGCTCGGCGGGGTATTCCTCTTTGTTGATGAGGGAAGCTATGAAGCTGTCGTAGTATGAATACAGCTGCGCCTGCTTTTCTTTGTATTCGCCTTTCGAAAGGTTTTTTATGCTGTCGTGGCGGAAAAATCCTACCGGAGTGCCGAAATCGACATTTTCAAAAACGGGGTTCTCGGTCAGATCCTCAAAGGCGGTGATAACTCCGTCCTTTATCGCGTAGGTCACGAGAAAACGCACCGGATAAACCTCGGTTTTGTCGACAAAGCCTGTCACCTTGTATCTTAAAAACGGCAGAACGGCGCAAACCCTCGACTGCTTAACAATTATTACGGGATAGCCGCAGCTGTAGCCGAGCGGCATTGAGCGCATTACATTGCTCTTTTTCACTTCGCTGATAATTTCATTTATCTTTTTTATTTCAGACATAATTTCCTCCTGAATCTATCGGTGATCAACCGCAGATGACGGCAAGATTATTGCTGTCATCCCACGCGTCGACAAACTCGTCCAGAGGCACCATTGCGCCCTGACCGTTTACGTGACCGGAATCGTTGAGAATGACCATCGGATGCTCGGGATCGCTTCTGTCGACTCCGATCACCTCAACCGCGTGGTTCGGACGGTCGCCGTCGGGAACATAAATGTCATCGTTCTCGCCTGCGGCGTACTCGTCGGAATCCACCGCGACAATAATTCTTTTTCCGTCCTCGAGAGCGCTTTCAAGCTCCGAGAACTCGCAGTTGTACTTCAGCTCGTTTTCAATTCCGTAGGCGTCGAGCAGCTTGTTCATATTGTCGGGATATGTTCCCTGCTGCTCGTCAAACCAGCCGCGTTCAACGGCGTATGCCGCCACATCCTCAATATTGAGCTCGGCTCCCGTCATCTCCTCGATGACAAACATCTGAGCATAAACCGCGCAGCGCTGAGTGCTGCCCTGATATTCCCAGTGCTCCATTGCGCTCTCGGGATCGCCCTTGACCTCAGAGGGATTTGAGTTTTCGGGATCGTAGGTTCTGAGCTCGAAGTAGTAGTCTCCCCTGTCGGGATCATCGATGTCCATTTCTTTTACAAGCTCGGCGTCGCCGTTTTGGTCATATTGGAACACTTGGATCTTATCGTATTTTCCGTCGCCGTCAAGATCTGCCGCAACCATTGTCGCGTCAACGGTTCCGTTTCCGTCGATGTCAATGTTCTCCCAGTAGTAGTTTTCCTTTACGCCGTCGCTGTCGACGTCGGCGGAGCTGCGGAACACGCCGTAGTCCTCGATGCCGTCGCCGTTGCTGTCAAAATATTTTTCGAAAACCTCGTTTTCGCCGGCGCCGCTTTTTGTGTCATCGACGTCTTTGCCGCCTTCAATGTCATTAACGCTGTCCTCGACTGCCTTTTCGGTTTGGTTCACAGCGTCCTCGAGGACCTTGTCGACCTTCTCGTAATCGCCGTCGTCGAGCTCGATGGAAATGGGATGAAGCGCCGCGTCCACCATTGCCATATCAAGCTCCTGACGCTCAGCCTCATCGGCATTGGCGGGATCCTCGATCACTCTGCGGAAGCCTCCCTCTGCCTCATCGAATACAAACGAGCTCTTTTCGGTGAAATCATCCGCGCTGAAGCTTTGCGCGTCGCCGCTTTTCTCCTGGAACTGAACCACCTCGGGCTCGCCGTCGCCGTCAAAATCGGCGCTGATTATGCGCATTTCGACCTCGCGGTTTTCACCGTAGGTATTTATAATAAACGCCTCCTGCCTGTCGGGACTTCCGTCGGCGTCGATGTCGGAGATGTAGAAAACTCTGTCAACCTGTCCTTCCTCGGAGTGAATGACTTCCGTTGTCTCAAAAATCCCGTCGCCGTCAACGTCGATAAGACGCGACTGTGTTCCGTCATCCTCGGACTGATACTCGGTCGCCGCCACTCCGTCAGGCAGCTCGCTTCCTTCGCGTCCGAACAGCTGAGCGCCGGGGTTTTCGTAGCGCTCAATAACGTCCTCGTAAGATTCGATAACGTCTCCGCACTCCTCGCCCGACTCGTCAACTTCGGTGAATTCGCTGTTTTCAAGTTCGCAGCCAAGCTCGTAGTTTTCGTAGCTCATAATTTGTCCTCCTTTTATTTAAATATTAATAGATACTGTTATTAATGTATACCTGCAGCCGCTTCAGGTAGTCCATACACATCTTTGAGCACTGG
>ONIJ01000043.1 GCA_900317875.1 uncultured Eubacteriales bacterium | reverse complement strand
TTCTGTCGTCGGCTCGGTGGGAGGTTCGATGATCGGCGGAGTCGGCTCGGCAAGCTCCACGTCAAACTCGGCGAGATAATTCTGCAAATGCGTTGCGTCTTCAATGTCAAGCTTGGTGTCTCCGTTTGTATTCGCCAGCACGAGCTCGTCATCATCCAATTCTTTCAGATCCGCCAGATACATTTGAATCATTGTGACGTCGTTAATATTGGTATATGAGTCGCGGTTGACGTCGCCAACTTTAAAAGGTGAGGGAATAAAGTTTGCCGTCACTACTACATTTTCGGCGGGCATTGCCAGCGTGTAGGGGTTTTCGCTTCCTGTGAGCGTGCCCTTATCTGCCGAATAGCTGCCGCAAATCATCCCCACGGAATGTTTTTCGCCGAGTGCGAGAGAAACGTTCTCGCCGTTGCCCGCATAGACAACTCCGTTATACTGAATACCTTTTCCGGAGATTTTGATCTTGCTTGTCTTATATTCCTCAGTGATCTCTGCTAAATCGACCGACGTTTTTTCGCCGGCGGTGACGCTGTAGCCCTGTTTACCCTGGCCGCCGAAATCCGTGCCGAACGCGTAAAGGTAGTAGCTGTTGATGGTATCGCCCGGGTTACGGACAAACATGGCACTGCCGGAATCGCTGATGGTTACCGTGGCAGGTGCAAAAATACTGTCGCAGATAAAGACGCCTTTGGTGCGCAAGCCGATAAATCCGGCGCATTCGGTCGTTTTATCTCAGAGGAGACTTCCGTTGAAGGCGCAGCCTTTCATCGTGATCATGGCATCCGCTGCTTTGAACTGAAAGCTGACAAAGCCGGCGTGCGTGCCTTCGCCATTAACGCTGCTGTCGATCGTGAGGCTGCTGAGGCAGTCGGTGATATTGCTGCTATTCCTTGACTCCGCTATAAATCCTGCCGCGTACTTTGCCGTGGTTTTGATGGTGCCGGAGACTGTGCAGCCGGATATGTTGAGCGGTGAGCTGTTGGCTTTGCCGACATATCCCGCGGCATATTCCTTCTGGGTATAAATATCGATATCCATCGTGCAGTTTTCAATGTTCACATTACCCCAGCACTGACCGATCAGTCCTGCCGCGTATGAGCCGCTGCCTCTGATTGTGCTCTTGACATTGAGGTTTTTGATGGTGACGGGAGCGTCCGGATCATCTTCCGAGCTGCCGGCAGGCTTGGTGGTGCTTATAAAGCGGAACGGAGCAACAAAGTTCTCACTGCCGTTGCCGCTGTAGTTGAAGGTGAGCGTATGTCCCTGTCCGTCAAAAATACCGCAGAAATCGTGATTGCTGTAACCTGCCTGCTGACTGACGGTAATATTATTTTCGAGATAGATGGTTTCGCCCGAGAAGCGGTTATACGTATCGTTGTCGCTGAGTCGGCTGCAGAAGGTGTTCCAATCTGCCTCGGTTTTTATAAGATACTTCCGCTGTGCCGTAAGTGTGCACTCCGCGTATCCATATACGTCGCCGGGGTTGTCTTCATCATAATTAGTAAGATCCAGACTTACGGTAACGTCATACGAATAGCCGTCCGGCGGGATCGTAATGTTCGGTTCCGTAAGATTGAGCTCATTTGAGGGCGGGTTGTAACCATGGGGATAGCGAAATATCCGGGTCGGGACGTCAAATCCATAGTCTGTAATATCCGCGCCTCTGCCAAAGCGATCATAATAATCATTGTTGACGCAGAAGTGGAACCTGTATTTACCGCCGGGAGTCAGCTCTTTGAAGGTATACCGGAACAGTTTGTCCGAAACCCGTTCCATTACCACGGAATCGCCGGTAAATAGGTGGTCGTTTTTTCCATCGTCACGGATGTGGATCGAGCCGATTGGTTCATAGGTATCCGTTGGTGGGACGGAAGCCTCCACCGCCTCACCGGGCATGGAAGCACCAACTTCTTCAGCGGGCTGGTAAGCCCCAACTGCCTCGTAGGCGTCTGATTTGTCTGAATTTGCTTGCGTGCTTATCAAAGAAAGGATCGCCAGGGCAACGATCGTACACACTGCAAGCGAAATAGCTATTGTATTCTTCATATTTTCCTCCTTTTCTCATAAAACGTACTTGCTTGATAAAGTATTTACACAGTATATACTTAATTGTATTCTATCGGGGTATTCACGGTCATAGCAGATCATAATTCCGATTTTAATGCCGTCGAAATCGCACACCTTGAATTCCGTTCCCGGTTCCAGCACCTTTTCGTCGGCAAAACCGCAGGTGTGTACCTTTGAATATTTCATCAGGATCTCGCCGTGTTTGTCGATAATAAAAGCGGAATTCTGAGGGCTTTTGCAGCCCTTGGTGATGGCGGTCGCGACAAGTCCGATTCCCAGATCCCTTGCCTTTTTGCAAAGCGGAGCCAGATCCGATTCGTCAATTGCGTGAGCGTTGTCTATCGTCAGATCATATCCCGTGATAAAGCACTCGGGCAGCAAAAGAATGTCCGCGCCGCTGCGCTTTGCCTTTGCCATATTATCCGTGATCGTTTTTATATTTTCATCATACGTCCGGTCAACCGAACGCATCTGCAAAACTGCAATCTTTAATATCATTAATACTCACCTCGTATCCGTTTGCATTCATTCTATCACATAAACCCGACAGAAAGCAATAACCTCTCTCAATCACGACGATTGGAAAGCACAAACCGCGGCAGATAATACGCTCGATCATCAAAAGGGTGAACCGTAAAGCCCGGCGATATTACGCCCGAATGTCGGATCCGGCACAAGGAACGATTTATTACTGCAGTTCTGTCACGGATTAATATTCCTAAACTTATGAGTCATTGAGTAATTGAGAAAAACGGTTTTTCTTGACATATGTCACACTCTGTGCTATACTATCGAAAAACCGCATAGCTATGCGAAAAAACGGTTGTTCGTCGCCGAAAGTGCCACCTTTCGCGCAGTATGGAAACAATCGAATATTTTTCCTGGTTCCGGCAGATAATACTGCAGTAAAAAAACAAATTATACACGCGTAAGATCATAAATCGCAGAATCAAATGCGTGTGTTTTGATGCGTTCGGTCGGAGCTTATTCTTCATAAATACGCAAATGCGCGATATGTCCGCGTGACGTTCACAATAAACTGAGCATTAACTGTTGTGACTGCGAAGCATTCGGATAATTCGTGTTTTTGCTTTTTTATCAACGCCGCTTCGCTTTAGCTTGCGTAATCCGTCACATCGGTACAAAGAATAATAAAAAGTGTAAGGATGAGAGAAATGAAAATAGCAGTTGCAGGAACCGGATATGTCGGACTGTCGATCGCGGTGTTGCTTTCACAGCACAATACCGTCAAGGCGGTGGACATCATCCCTGAAAAGGTGGCTTTGATCAATAACAAAAAGTCGCCGATTCAGGACGATTATATTGAAAAGTATCTGGCAGAGAAGGAACTGGATCTTGAAGCGACGCTCGACGCCGAGTACGCCTACAGGGACGCCGATTTCGTCGTTATCGCCGCGCCGACCAATTACGACAGCAAAAAGAATTACTTTGACACTTCCGCTGTCGAGGCGGTAATTAAGCTCGTAATGCAGTATAATCCGGATGCGATTATGGTGATCAAGAGCACCATTCCCGTAGGTTATACAAAGTACGTCAGAGAAAAAACGGGCAGCAGTAACATCATTTTCAGCCCCGAATTTCTCCGCGAGAGCAAGGCGCTCTATGACAACCTCTATCCTTCCAGAATAATCGTAGGCACGGATATGGATGATGAAAAACTAGTCAAAGCGGCGCATACTTTTGCGAGCCTTCTTCAGGAGGGCGCGATTAAGGAAGATATCGACACTCTGTTTATGGGATTCACCGAGGCAGAGGCGGTAAAGCTGTTTGCAAATACTTACCTTGCGCTGCGCGTTTCATATTTTAATGAGCTTGACACCTATGCAGAGATGAAAGAGCTCGACACACAGCAGATCATCAACGGCGTGTGTCTTGATCCGCGTATAGGAACTCATTACAACAATCCGTCCTTCGGTTACGGCGGTTACTGCCTGCCTAAGGATACAAAACAGCTCCTTGCAAACTACAACGACGTTCCGCAAAATATGATGTCGGCGATCGTCGCTTCAAATCGCACCAGAAAGGACTTTATTGCCGACCGCGTACTTGAAAAGGCGGGATATTACTCCGAGAACAGCAGTTATGACATCAGCGCCGAGCATTCCGTTACGATTGGTGTGTATCGCCTGACAATGAAATCAAACAGTGATAATTTCAGACAGAGCTCAATTCAGGGCGTTATGAAGCGAATCAAGTCAAGAGGTGCGACGGTTATCGTTTACGAGCCTACGCTTGAAAACGGAACGACCTTCTACGGCTCCGATATAGTTAATGACCTTGATAAGTTTAAAAAGAGATCAGACGCAATTATTGCAAACCGCTATGACGCTTGTCTGGACGATGTGAGCGATAAGGTCTACACAAGAGATATTTTTAAAAGAGACTGATTAAGGCGGCAGCGCGGCTTCTACCGTTTGCCAAACATTTTCGGCAACCGGCGCTGAGCGCGGGAGAAAAATATATTGATAGGAGAACATTGTTATGAACATCTTAGTCACAGGCGCTAAAGGTATGGTCGGACAGGCACTTTGCGCAAATTTAAAAAATATTCGCGACGGAAAGAACCGCACGCGCCCGAATATCAGGATTGAAGAAATCTTTGAATATGATATAGATAATTCTATTGCAGAATTAAAAGAATTCTGCGATAAGGCGGATTTTGTTTTCAACCTCGCGGGGATCAACCGCCCGAAAACTAACGACGAGTTTATGCAGGGCAATTTCGGCTTTGGGGAAACTCTGCTCAATATTCTAAAAGAGAATAATAACAAAGCGGCAGTTATGCTTTCAAGCTCCATTCAGGCAACCCTGATCGGTCGCTACGGCGAGTCCGATTACGGCAAAAGCAAGCTGGCAGGGGAGGAGCTGCTGTTCAAATACGGCGAAGAAACCGGCGCGAAGGTCGCGGTTTACCGTTTTCCGAACCTGATGGGGCACAGCCGTCCAAACTACAATTCCGCTGTTTCCACCTTCTGCAACGCTGTAGCTAATGACCTTCCGTTTACCGTCAACGACAGAAATGCTCAGGTCGAGCTGCTCTACATCGATGATTTGGTCGAGGGTATGTTTGACCTGCTCGAGGGCAAAGAAAAGCACTGCGAGTATGACGGTTTAACTCCCGTTGAAAACCCTGAGGGCAAGTATTGTTACGTGCCGCTTACATACAAGGTGAAGCTTGGAGAAATTGTCGATTTGCTGCAGAGCTTCAAGACTCAGCCAAATACACTCGTTGTTCCTTCAATTCCCGACGGCAGCTTTGCAAAGAAGCTCTACAGCCTTTATCTGAGCTACTTGCCGACGGAAAAATTCAAATTTGCACTCAAAATGAACTGCGATGACCGCGGCTCATTCACGGAGCTGCTGAAAACCGTCGACTGCGGTCAGTTTTCGGTCAATATTTCAAAGCCGGGCATAACCAAAGGGCAGCACTGGCATAACTCAAAATGGGAGTTCTTTATTGTTGTCAGCGGCCGCGCGCTTATTGAGGAGCGCAATATTCACACCAACGAAAAAGTATCGTTCGAGGTGAGCGGCGATAAGATCGAAGCCGTGCATATGATCCCGGGCTGGACTCACAACATCATCAATTTGTCAGACACCGAGAACCTCGTTACACTGATGTGGGCAAATGAGCAGTTTGACCCGCAGCATCCCGATACTTTTTTTGAGGTTGTATAATCACCGTCTGCCGAAGCAAAAAAAATGAGATTTGAAGCGATTTCTCGGAGCTGATTTCTTCCGCTCGTTTCAGTCAGGCGCTCGCAGCTTTTGACGATTAATTATACGAATATGAAACAAGCCCTCGGCTTTTTTGAAAAGGTCGAGGGCTTGTTTTGTGTCAAATGTTGCGGTTGTTAAGCGGTTACGTTTATTTTACGGGATAAAGCGTGAGCTGATTATCCTTGCCGCAAATCCCGAGAAAAATCTCCTTTGCGTTTTTGCAGCCCTGCTTCCTGAGCTCTTTTTTGAGCCATATTTCGTTCAGGCCCTTACGGCTGAGGTTGTCGCCGATGATTCTGCCGTCCATAATCACCTCGGTGCCGATGTGCTCCAGCTCGGGTGCGATATTGACGTCCTCGGGATTCAGCGGCCGCTTGGCGCTGACAGGCAGAATTGAGAGCTTGCCGTTGTACTCGTAAACGGCAGTCTGGATATCGTCGAGATTAAAATATCCCTCCTGCCTGCAAAGCAGCAGAAACTCGCTGAGTTCGAGCTTGGATTTCTTCATATTTTTTCGGTACAGTTTTCCATCGTTCATAACGATCGTAGGCGTGCCGTTGATGAACTTTCTGCTCCGAGGCGATTTTCTTGTCAGAATACTGAGCCCCACCGTGACCGCGCCGAAAACGAGCATTGAAATCGTAGGCTTCCACCACGGCTTGTCCAGCGTTGTGGCGAGTTCGGCGGCAATCGAGCCGATCGTGATTCCCGTGATGTAGTCGAAGAATTCGAGCTGGGCGACCTGCTTATGCCCGATGATTTTTGCGATTACGAACAGCACCGCCGCAGAAAACAGCGACGCAAGAATTACCGTTAATACTTCCATTTCATAACCTCCGGTTCTACGGCTTATTATTTGCGGAAGGCTGTGAGTTTATTCGTTCGCAAAGCGCTCTCTGCGCTCCTATTGCAGCAAGGGTGTCGCCGAGCTGAACCAGCACAGCCGACAGCAGGGCAAGCTCGTCGTCGTCAAGTCCGCAGGCAATTGAGTTGGCTGCCGCGGTTATCGCGGCGGTTATTTCACAGGCGTTCATTTTGCATCATCCTAAATCGGTTATGTTTTATTTTATGCGCATAAACGCAGGATGTGAAAAAGGTTTATGGACAATCGCCGGGTTTTCTGTTATCATATTGTAAAGGATAGGGCACGGCATCAGACGAATAAAACAACAATTGAAAAGAGGTTTGTAAATGAGCTTGTTCGGGAAGAAATACAAGGTGGATTACTGCGGACGAAAGTTCGAATACAAGAACGCTAAGGATGAATACCGCGCGGGCGATAGGGTAACGCTTTATTATTGGATGGTCGCCACCGACACGGACTATTCGTTCGGGCTTGAGGGTGCTGAGCTGTCGCTCGGCTATGACGCCCGAAAGGGATATGTTCTCAGCTTCACAATGCCCGAGAACGATGTAAAGGTCCATTGCTCGTCGCGGAATTCAATGCTCAGAGAATTTCCCGAAACGGATCGCGATCAATAATATATCGGAACAAGAAAAGCAGCCGCGGATTTTTTTCAGCGGCTGCTTTTCCGGTTTACAGATCTGCCTCGGGAATGTCGTTCTCAAGGTTGTCTCTTGCCGGATCGTTGTCTATCTCTCTGTAAAAATCCGAAATCGGCTTTTCGCCTTTGAACGGCGTGCTGTGGTACACCTTTTGCGAAGGCGCTTCCGTGCCCGCGATGATCGGGTTTGCCTTTTCGTTTCCGCTTTTAGCCTTGCCCTGGATTTTAGGAACCGCTGCCTGCTCGTTGCGAGGCTGAGTGTGCGTCCTCTGCGGACGCTTCATTCCCTGTTTTGCCATTTGATTCACCTCGGGATTAGTGTCGGCGAATCACGTGAAATTATACTCTTTTTATTTCTCCGCAGGCGATTTTTTCTCCGGCACCGCCCGAAGGCTGAGTTCGGAAATCATCGGCGCCGCCGTGAATAATTACGGTTTTGCCTATGATGTCCCTGACGCGGAATCGGTTGGTTTTTACATCAAGATAAGCGTTCCCCGAAAACGAGAGCAGCGGCGGCAAATCGCCCGCGTGCCTCGGGTGCGGACTGCCGTCCGGATTGAAGTGGCCTCCCGTTTCAGGAAAGCCTTCGCCCTTGCAGGTTTCGCCGCCGTGGATATGAAAGGCGTAAAAACCCGAGTCGTTTTCGGGCAGGCCGGAAATCCTTGCCGACACAAGCACCGCGCATTTCTTTTGATAAAACAGCACCTCTCCGTGTATTTCGGGGCGCTTTTCACCGCCCTTGACAACGGCTTTTGCGCTTGGCTTATGATTGCAATACATAAACATACCTCCGTCAAAGTGTATGCTTTGAAATTTAAATTAATGATATATACTTGTAATACAAGCTTTCACAATTTTTATATGCGGTATTGTGCCGATGGGACTTTTGGTTTCATAGATAAACGTAAGTTTTGCGTAAAGAAAGCAACAATCGACATTATTCGTTGAAATCAACAAAATAATAAAAAAAAATTCTATACAGGCGTGAATTGAAAAAGGCAGGGCAGTGTGATATATTATAGTTAGTGAAAACGATTACAAAATATTTCACGGCTATTCAGAGCTGATCTGCGTCGGCGTAAACTTTAACTTTATTAAGCAGATCTCATCAGGTTTTGCTCCGGGAAAAACGCCGTGTGACGTCAGGAGGAGTATTATGCAAACGACCTTGGTTATCGGTCATAAAAACCCCGACACGGACTCAATTTGTTCCGCAATTTGCTACGCCGAATTAAAACGCCGCGTAACGGGTGAAAGCTATCTTGCCTGCCGCGCGGGAGAAATAAACAACGAAACACAGTTTGTGCTTGATCGCTTTTCAGCAAAGCAGCCCAAGTTTATCACATCGCTTGAGCCAAAGCTCCGCCATGTGTATTTCCGCAGGATCAAGGGCATCGACGGCGATTATTCGCTCAGGCAGGCTTGGGAGCATATGAAAAATCAAAGCGTCCGCTCGGTAACTATTCTTACGCCCTCGAACAAGGTCGAGGGAATTGTCACTATCGGCGACGAAGCCCAGTTTTATATGGAGGATCAGGACGCCTGCGCTCTGTCCAAATCCGCCGCTACATACCGCAACATCGCTCTAACGCTGCAGGGTGAAATTTTAGTCGGCGACGGAAACGAACGCTTTTCAAAGGGCAAGGTCAGCGTAGCGTCGGGAAGTCCCGAGATGATGGGAACGCATATCAAGGAAAACGACCTTGTAATTCTCGGCAACCGCTTGGAAGCGCAGCTATGCGCTATAGATTTGAATGCGAGCTGCATAGTGATCAGCCTCGGCGCGGAGGTTTCTCCGCACGTTATCCGCAGCGCTGAAGAAGCCGGCTGTACCGTGATCGTTTCGCCGCTCGATTCGTACACTATTGCCAAGCTGATAAATCAGGCGGTTCCGGTTCGTCATATTATGAAAACAGACGGCATTATCTGTTTTTCCGAGGACGATTTGGTGTCCGACGTTAAAGAAGCGGTCGCGAAGGTGAAAATCCGATATTTCCCCGTTGTGGACAGGGACGGGAACTACCTGGGAATGGTATCTCAGCGCAACCTGCTGACAGTCGGCCGCCAAAAAGTTATCCTTGTCGATCATAACGAAAAGGGACAGGCCGTTGACGGAATACGCTCTGCCGAGGTGGTCGAGATCATCGATCATCACCGCATTGACTCCGTTGAAACGATGAACCCGATCTACTTCCGCAACCAGCCGCTCGGATGTACGTCCACCATTATCGCGCAGATGTACAGGGAGCAGGGAGTTGAAATAACCCCGCAGATCGCGGGGCTGCTCTGCTCGGCAATTATTTCCGATACGCTGATGTTCCGTTCTCCCACCTGTACTCCCGTTGACGAGCGCACGGCGCGCGAGCTTGCGCAGATCGCCGGGATAAACATCGAGGAGCACGCTACGGAAATGTTCAACGCAGGTTCCTGCCTTTCAAATAAAACCGCCGATGAAATTTTCCATATAGACTGCAAGTCGTTTAAGGCGAACCACTATACCTTTACGGTGTCGCAGGTGACGTCGGTCAGCGAAGACGAGCTCGAGCGTGTAGGCGAAAGAATGCTGCCTTTTATGCGTGAGTATGTGAAGCAGGCGGAGGTTGATATGCTCCTGATGATGCTTACAAACATAATCGAGGAGTCGACCAAGCTGCTTTTTGTCGGAAAAAATGCGAAGGAAATTGTCTCCAACGCTTTTTCTGCGGAGTGCTCGGACGAAAGTGTTATTCTCAAAGGCGTAGTCAGCCGTAAAAAGCAAATTATCGCTCCGATCGTTTCCGCGATAGAGGCGATGTGAGTTTGTGCTTTTTTTGAGGCGGCATATTATCTGCCATCAAAAGTCAGATAAATTTTTTATGGTCTTATCTTGACAACAGCACCTGCTGCGGCGGACACCATAATTCGTTTTTTTGCCGACAGCGGCAGCTTACCTGATGATTATGATATGATATTCACGGGTGATCTTGGCGCGGTCGGCAGCGAAATATTGTATGAGCTGCTCGGGCGGGCAGGGATCGATATATGTAAAAAGCACAGCGATTGCGGACTGATGATTTTTGACCGCGAGGCTCAGGACGTCCACGCCGGCGGCTCGGGCTGCGGCTGCTGCGCCTCGGTGCTCTGCTCGAAAATACTGGGCGATCTGGAGGCGCGAAGGCTGCGCAGCGTCCTCTTTATAGCAACGGGCGCTCTGCTCAGTACGACCACCGCTCAGCAGGGAAAGCCGATCCCCTCGATCGCTCATCTGGTGCGCCTTGAAGCGCCCGAAAAAACAGAATAAAGCTATTTACAAACCCTTCCGCCTCTGTTAAAATTATAAAAAAGGCGGGAGGTTTTCTTTATGACCGGAATGAAATACACCGATGAAAATATGAAATATCTGCGGCTCCTTGCGGAAAAATATCCTTCGGAGCGCTCGCTTACGCGCGAGATAATCAACCTCAACGCCATACTCAATCTTCCCAAGGGCACCGAGCATTTTATGAGCGATTTACACGGAGAATACGAGGCTTTCTGCCACATTCTCAACAACTGCTCCGGCGTTGTGCGCGAGAAGGTCGAGCGGCTATACGGCGATACGCTCAGTCACGATGAAATCAAAGAGCTCTGCACCCTGATCTATTATCCCGTCGAAAAGCTGCAGCTTCACAAAAGCGAAGGCGACGCGGACGCCCGGTGGTACAGGACCGTTCTGGAGCGTATGCTTGAGATCGCGCGCGTGCTTTCCTCAAAATACACCCGTTCAAAGGTGCGCAAGGCTATGCCGCCCTATTACGAATACATCATCGACGAGCTGCTCCACGCTCAGAAGGACGAGGACGACAATCAGGTCACCTATCACGACAACATCCTCGACACAGTCATAAGCCTTGACGCGGACAACTTTGTGATCGCGCTCGCTGAGCTCATCAAGCGGCTCGCGGTCGACAGGCTCCACATCGTCGGCGACATCTTTGACCGCGGAGACTCGGCCGATAAAATCATCGATTTGCTGATGACTTACCACGCCATCGACATCGAGTGGGGCAATCACGACATTCTCTGGATGGGCGCAGCCGGCGGAAGCGACGTCTGTGTTGCGGGAGCGGTGCGCAACTGCCTGCACTACAACGCTGTGCGCACTCTCGAGAGCGGCTACGGAATCAGCCTGCGCCCGCTCGTGCTTTTCGCGGAAAAAATATATCCCGACCGCGCACCGATGGAGGCTGCGCTTGCGGCGATAACGGTAATTATGTTCAAGCTCGAGGGACAGCTCATTCTCCGAAATCCCGATTTCAATATGGACGACTGCCTGCTGCTCGACAAAATCGATCCTTCGCGCGGCACGGTTTTAATCGATGGCAGGGAATACCCGCTCAGCGAAACCGCATTCCCGACGCTGGACGAGCAGAATCCCTATGAGCTCACCGACGGTGAGCGCGAGGTTGTGCGCGGCCTTCGCGCGGCGTTTACGGGCAGTCCTCAGCTTCAAAAGCATATCGGCTTTTTATACGAGCGCGGCGGAATGTACCGCGTGTTCAACGGCAATCTGCTCTATCACGGCTGCGTGCCTCTCGATGAAAACGGCAGGCTTAAAGAGCTTTCTTTTTTCGGAAAAACCTACAGCGGCAAGGCGCTGTTTGATATGGCCGAGGCGCACGCGCGCAGCGCCTTCTATAAAAAAGAAAAGGAGCAGCGCGACCTGGACTTTATGTGGTACCTGCGCTGCGGCGAAAACTCTCCGCTCAACGGCAGAAAAACCAAGACCTTCGCGCGCGCCTACATAAACGACGAGAGCGCCTGGCACGAGCCCAAGAACCCGTATTACAGCTACTATTACAATAAGGAAATCTGCGAAATGATTCTCGCGGAGTTCGGGCTTTGCTCGGAGGCGTCTCATATCATCAACGGTCACACGCCCGTTCAGACGGTCAAGGGTGAGCTGCCTATCCGTGCCGATGGCAAGCTGCTCGTCATCGACGGCGGCTTCTGCAAGAACTACCACGCTAAAACGGGAATCGCGGGCTACACGCTTATTTTCAACTCTCACGGTCTGAGATTAAAGGCTCATCAGCCTTTCGCCAGCAAGGAGGAGGCTGTAAGAGAGAACAGCGACATCCACTCAAGCTCCGAAATTGTCGAAACCGAGGGGCGCAGAGTGATGGTTTACGCCACCGACGACGGCGAGGCGCTGCAAAATGAGATTGCCGAGCTGTGCAAGCTGCTCGACCTCTATCGAGGCGGCGTGCTGACACCGAAGGAAAGGTGACTTTGATTGACAGTGCCGCTGTCATTTGATACAATATAATCAAGGAGGGGTAGGAATGATTATTCACGATATATCGCGCGACACGCTGACGTGTCCCGTTTATGAGGGCGACCCCGATACCGAGGTGACCGCCCTGCAAAATCTCGAAACAGACGAGTGCAATCTTTCCGCTGTCTATATGAGCGTTCACGCCGGTACCCACATCGACGCTCCGCTGCATTACAACGAGGAAGGCAAGTCTGTTGACAGCCTCAGACTCAATACATTTTACGGCAAGTGCACCGTGATCACGGTCGAGGGCATCCTGACAGGCGACGATATGGAAAGGCTGCTGCCGTACTGCAAGCGCAGGATCCTCTTCAGAGGGCTTGGAAATACTTATCTTTCGCAGTCTGCCGCCATTGTGCTCGCCGAGAGCAAGGTGGTGCTCGTCGGCACAGACGCGGAATCGATTGCCCCGTCATTTGACGAGGCGCGCCCTCACAGAGAGCTCGCCCGCGCCGGGATAGCTATTCTTGAAAACCTCAATCTCGAAAACATCGACGACGGCGAATACGAGCTCTGCGCCTTTCCCGTAAAGCTCGGCGGGCTCGAAGCCGCGCCCTGCCGCGCAATTCTGTTCGAGATGGAAAAGGGGCTGAACTGATTTGATTAAAATGGCGGTTTTCGACCTCGACGGAACACTGGTCGACTCCCTTACCGACCTTGCTCTTAATGTCAACAAGGGGCTCAAGGCGGTCGGTCTGCCCGAGCACCCTGTCGACAGCTACAGAGGGTTTGTCGGCGACGGCAGAGCGATGATGGTTAAGCGCGCTATGGGTGAAGCGAGCGCCGACGAGGAGAAATTTAATTCCGTAACAGAAATATTCAATAACGAATACAAAATACACTGCAACGACAACACCTCCTCCTATGAGGGCTGCGACGAGCTGCTGAAGGGCTTGGCGGAGAAGGGAGTTCTCACCGCGGTGCTCTCAAACAAGCCCGACGAATTTGTCGACAGGATCCTTAAAAAGGTATATCCCGAGCATAAATTCACCGAGGCATGGGGACAAAAGCCGCAGTACCCCACAAAGCCGGACGGCGCCTCGCTGCACGCGATTCTCAGCTTGCACGGCGTGCTGCCCGAGGAGTGCGTATACATCGGCGACAGCAATGTCGATGTTTTCACCGCTCAAAACGCGGGCGTAAAAATGGCGGGCGTTAGCTGGGGCTTCCGCGGAAAGGCGGAGCTGCTCGGCGCCGGAGCCCCCTTTGTCGCCGACACCGCCGGCGAGCTGTTGAGGTACATTCTGTCGCGATGAGTAAGATTAATTACCAAAAGGAGCTTGACCGCGTAATCGAGGGATTGCAGCAAAAGGGCAAGGTTCCCAAGCTGCTGCTCCATGTCTGCTGCGCGCCCTGTTCGAGCTACTGCCTTGAATATCTGTCGCAGTATTTTGACATTACGGTCTATTACTACAACCCGAATATTTCTAAAAAAGAAGAATATGAGTATCGGCTCAGTGAGGAAAAGAGATTTATTTCCATAAAAGAATTTAAATATCCCGTAAAACTTACCGACAGCGAGTATTGTCCCGAGGATTTTTTCAGGGCGGTAAAGGGCTTTGAAAACGAGCCCGAGGGCGGTCTGCGTTGCAGGGAGTGCTTTAAGCTCCGGCTCGAGGCCACGGCGAAAAAGGCTAAGGCGGAAGGCTTTGATTATTTCACCACAACCCTTACCATCAGTCCGCTGAAAAACGCGGCTCTGCTCAATGAGATCGGCGCAGAGATGGCTGAGCGTTACGGTGTAAGCTGGCTCTACAGCGATTTCAAGAAAAAAGAGGGCTACAAGCGCAGCATCGAGCTTTCGCGCGAGTATCAGCTTTACCGTCAGAATTACTGCGGATGTGTCTTTTCAAAGCGAGAGGCGGAGTCAAAACAGGTACAAACCGACCTTTCGGACAAATAATATATACTGTGTGTCAAGTGTTGCCACCACTATATCTTGTGGCTATTAGTTCCAATATTGTCACAAACACAATATATATTGTAACAAATAATTTTCCACAATCGAATAATTATAAAAGGGTACACCCCGAAAACCGCATAGCTACGGCGTTTTCGGGGTGTGTTAATTTTCTGACGAGTGTTTACAAAATGCCATATACTGTGTATAATTCTTTTAAAGAACACAACATCTTGTGTTTTTGTTAAAAATACCTATTGCATTTCGCAAGTTATTGCTGTATAATAATTCTCGTGCGGTCGGTCGAGTACCTCGACGCGTAAATCGCGCAAC
>ONIJ01000009.1 GCA_900317875.1 uncultured Eubacteriales bacterium | reverse complement strand
TTTAGGTGAAAGCCTGTTTTTCATTTTTATCAGTGTTTTTCCGGTGTTGAGGCGATTACCAGGCAATGGCGTGAATAATTCAGGTTAATAATTTACGGCGCGGGCTGTTTTTGGATCAATTTCAGATTTATACCCCGAATTGCGATGCAACGCTCAAAAATTTGTAAGGCGGTTTTGTTACGGATGAATAATTACACACTGAAAGTTTAGTCCGATCCAAACCGGTAATTTGCAGAATAAAAATAGACAACGCCAAAAAAGTCTGATATAATTTAAGGTGAAAACGATACAAAACAGGAGAAAACGAAATGAAGATAAGAGAATATCAGACAGAAGATTTGGAACAAATGACAGCGATTTGGAACGAGGTGGTCGAGGAAGGTATCGCTTTTCCGCAGGAGGAGCCTCTGGATCGCGAAACGGGAGAGATTTTCTTTTCGGCGCAGAGCTATTGCGGAGTGGCGGCCGATGAGTCGGGCGCTGTTTCGGGACTTTACATCCTTCATCCGAACAACGTAGGCCGGTGCGGACATATCTGCAACGCAAGCTATGCGGTCTCGTCCTCATGCCGCGGACAGCACATCGGCGAAAAGCTGGTATTGGACTGCATTAAAAAGGCAAAGGAAATCGGTTTTCATATTTTGCAGTTCAACGCGGTTGTCGAAACAAATCTCCGCGCCAGACGCCTTTACGAAAAACTGGGCTTTACGCAGCTCGGCGTGATTCCGAAGGGCTTCAGAATGAAGGACGGGCATTTTGAAAACATCTGCCCCTATTATATCGAGCTGTGAGGATAATTATGAGAAGAAAAGAACGTGAAGTGACGGATTTTAATTCTATTTTAGAAATTATAGACGAGTGCAGGATAATGAGGATCGGACTTGCGGACGGAGATTTCCCGTATATTGTGCCGCTCAACTTCGCATACACGGTGTCGGGAAAGCAATTGGATTTCTATATTCACGGAGCCTTGTCGGGACGAAAATATGAACTGATGAAGCGCTGCGGAAAGTGCTCGTTCGAGATGGATATTCCGCTGGCAATTGATTGTATAGCCGAAAAAAGGGATGTTACAATGCGCTACAAAAGCGTTATGGGAACCGCGGAAATAACCTTTCTCGAAGGCGTGGAAAAGCAGGATGCGATCGATATTATTATGAACCGCTACAAGGAAACGCGCGGCTTTGATTACAACAGAAAAACGGTCGCCGCAACTATGGTCGCAAGGCTGACCGCGACCACGCTATCCGCAAAGGCTAATTTGCCAAAGGTCTGAGCGGATCTGTCCTAAATTCTGTGCAAACTCTAAATCGCAGTGCAAAACAGAGCAAAAAAATATTATTCAGGGGCGAAAGCCCCTTGTCAACATAATAAGAAGGAAACGGAATGCATATCAAAGACGGCGGCTCGAGCCGCCGTTCATTTTACCCTTGACGTGCAGGCCGTTTTCTGCTGCTTGGGTTATTCGGGGGAGCCTATCCTCGAAGAAGATTGTCAGTTGGGCATAAATCTTGCTCCAATCCTGACGACGATCCGTCCATTTTTTGTAATGTCCATCATTGCCAAATAAAGCATCTTCAGCAGGCTGTCATCCGTAGGAAATACAGACTTGGATTTTGTCACCTTGCGGAGTTGACGGTTGAGTCCCTCGATGGCGTTCGTGGTGTAAATCAGACGTCTGACCTCTTGCGGAAATTTGAAACAGGTGCTCAAATTAGCCCAGTTATCCCGCCAGGGCTGCAAAATCTTGGGATATTTTTTGTCCCAGTGTTCCGCAAAAACGTCCAGCGCATTCAATGCCGTTATAACAATACGCCTTCCGCGCAAAAACGGAAGGCAATATATTTTTCCTATTAATCAGCGCTTATTATTTCAGCGCTTTCTTCAAACACGACATACAATACATGGCGTCTTCATCAATGTACTTTCCGCATTCCAGACATTTGTGGGAATGAGTTTCACAACAGTTTGTATTGCCCGAAGAAGCGATATAATTGTTGCAGCCCTTATGAGCGCATTTTGTTGTTGAAGTACCGTAGGAATTTGTAAAAGAAGACCCCGAACTGCTACTGCTGCTTCCGCTGCAGGATTTCGAAATCAACGTTACCGCAATAGTAAACGCCACTATAAAGAACGCGATCAGCAGCACAACTCCTTTGTTGGTTCCACTACTCATAATTATTATGTTCCTCCTTTTCATTATTTAATTATTTTATTCATATCCATTATAAATCTAAAAGTTTAGCATTTCAACCTTTTTCGCTAAAAAATTTCACACAAGTGCAAAAATTCAGCATAATATCAACAAACGCACGGCACAAACCCAAATGCCGTCCGTTTTGAACCCACAGAAATCGCAAAATATCTTGCAAGCAGTCCGCCGATATGTTAATATAAAACCATGGGAATACTTCACGGTAAGGAGAGGAAAAATATGAAAAAAATCCGAAAAATAACAGCGGTTTTGCTGGCGGCTCTGATGGTTATGACCGTTCAGACCATTTCAGCAGGCGCGATTTCCGTTGTCAGAGACGGAAAAGAATACACTCTGGGATCGCACACGCCGACAACAGGCGATGTGAACGTGCTGATGGTTCGCCTGGGCTTTGCCGACTATTCCGTTGACGACGCGGAGTATCCCGCCGTCAGCGAGCAAACCCTGCTGTCCTATTTTGACGGCACCGAAGGCAGCGTAAACGCCTTCTACGAAACCTCATCCTACGGAAAGCTGCGTCTGCACTGCGACAAGGTGTACACCTACAACGCACAGCTTGACCGCGGCGAATACGACTCCGATAACGACGGAGCGGCATCATCGCCCGAGGGCTTGATCGAGGAAACGCTGACGGCTCTCAAAGATCAGATCGATTTTGATATGTACGACAGCAACAGCGACGGTATCCTCGACGTAGTCTGCTTTGACTTTGCGGGACCCCTTGGAAAATGGAGCAGCACCTGGTGGCCTCACGTTATGGACGCGAATATAAATATCGGCGGAAAAACTGTCATTACCTACACCTTCCTCCAGGAAAGCGCCAATATAATGACTCACGAATTCGGACACATATTCGGCGCCTCCGACTACTATTCCTACAATGCCAACCACGATCCCGCGATCGCCACCTTTGATATGATGTGCGGCAACGAAGGCGATCACAACGGCTTTACCAAATGGACCTACGGCTGGTTTTCAAACGACGATATCGCCTTTGTCAGCAAAGCCTCGGGAGATACAGCCGTATCGCTGGCGCCGCTTGAAACTCCGTTGGGCGACGGTAAAAAAATAGCCGTTGTCGCTCCTGCCATCGATGAACAAACTCCGTTCCTCGGCGAGTATTTCCTTGTGGAATACGACTCGGGAACCGCCAATAACAAGGAGCCCTTTGACAATTATAACCTCCATCCGGGATTCCGCATTTTTCACGTCAACGCAAACTCGAGTTACAACGATGAGGAATTGACCGTCGGCTTTGACCAAAGCAATTACAATGTCAGAGCTAATCTGATACACAATGTCAAAAACGAGCTGGAGGACCCTTTGTCCTGGGCAACTCAGGAAATGTTTTTCCGCGACGGCGATTCGCTCACTCCCGAAGATTACCCTAACACGGGACTCACCTTTGACACCGTTTACAACGGCGCCTTCACGGGAATCAGCTTCACGGATTTTGTCACGGGCGACAACCCGTCCTTCCAAGTCAGCTTTTCGGAGGAACAGATAAAACAGCCCGATCCAAAGATTACGCTAACCTTTGACAGCCTTTCTGCTGACATTCAGATGACGCTCACCTCCGACAAGCCTCTGAATCAGAAAAAGATGTTTGAGGAGGACTATGAAGCTCCGTACCTTATCGACTCACAGGGCATCAAGCTCACGCTGGAGGTTCAAGCCGAAAGCAACAGCAACTACCGCTTTACGCTGCGGTACTCCAACACCGCTCCGCCTGTCGCGTCCGAAACAAAATACACGCTCGTTATTCCCGAGGGTTATTTCAGGACAGGTTATATGCAGTCGGTGCCGGAATTCCGGCAGGAGCTTACCACTGAAAAATTTATGGAACTGACCGACATCGGAAGCTACGGCGAGGAAACCGATACGCGAACCTCAAATGTTTTCAGCGTGTCCGAAAACAGCTACGGCAGGATCGACCTTGACACGGTCAGCGGAAAGGCGACATTTTTTGAATTCAACCTTAACGGCAAGGTTATTTCACGCGTCACCTTTGACGCGCCGAGCGTTACGGGAGAGGATCCGACAATGCTCGGCTGCCGTGTGTTCAGATTAAACGACGGCAACTTTGCCCTGCAAATTTATACATTTGACGGCAGCTTCTTCACCAAGATCGACAAGCGCGGCAGAATACTCAGCGAAACCTACCCCGTTAGCAACTCGATGACCGAAAGCTACGAAAAGCCGGTGAGCCGCATTGATTTTGAACCGTACAAGGACGGCATTGCCAAGCTGCTGATCACTCCCGACTATCAGTCGGCGGAGCTCCTGACAATCGACTTTGAAAGCGCCCCGAAGCTGATCGAAGCGAACCCGGATGAAAATTATATTCCGCTCGACGGAGGCCTTTATTTCCGCAAGCTGTTTTACGACGACTTTATGCATCTGAATCTTTATGACCGCTCCGACTCGATCGTAAAGGACATCTCGCTAGAGGATGTGTACTTAGGCTCTTATATGGAGAACGGAAATATCGTATTGTTTCTAAAGCATCTCGAACAAACCGGGCCCTACTCCTTTACCAAAACCTATTTTCTTGAAAAATACGATCGCAGCGGCAACCGTCTGAGCAGGGAGGATATTTCCGACAGCTCCGAAGCCCTGCGCACCGCCGAATGGATCGACAGCATTGTCGCCACCGACAGCGGACTGTTCCTCCTACAGAACGAAACCTCCTCCGGGAAAACAACCGTTTATGTCTGCGACAAAAACAGGAATATGCTCGGCAAATTTGTTTTTGACAAAAAGACCGCGCTGACCTTTACGGGAGAATGCGCTGTCGTTGTGCGCTCTCAGAAATTCGCGGTTGACGACGATCCGTTATTCTCCGTATCGCGAATGAACATCGGCGAATTCGAGATCCTTCCCACTCCCCTGCTCGGCGACGCCAACGGCGACGGAAAGGTCAACATCCGCGACGTCACGGCGATCCAGCGCAAGCTCGCAAATTATGACGAGCCCGGATTCAATGAAGCGGCGGCCGACATCAACGGCGAAGGCCTTGATATCAACGACGCAACGCTTATCCAGAAGTATCTCGCCGAATACGACCTTCCCTATTCAATCGGCGAACGGATAGCCTGACACCTGACAAACAACAAACCGGCTCAAAGCAAAAGCGCTTTGAGCCGGTTCTTTTTCGAAAAAACGCTTAGATTAAAATTTCACTATTCCCCCCGATCTTTCTTGACAAACAAACAGAATCTGAGATAATAATATATAACGTTCTATTTTTGCAAAGAAATCGGAGGAACACAAAATGAGCAAAGAATCCATGCAAAAAGCAATAGTAAAAAAAGTGTTTGCGTATTTTATGATGCTGTTTCTGGCGTGCGGAATGGCGTTGTGCTATCAGATATTTATTTTTGAAAACAGCTTTGCGCCCGCGGGTATAAACGGCATTGCGACAATGATCCAATACAAGCTGAATTTTTCCGTCGCATATATGAGCCTGCTGATCAATATTCCGCTGTGCGCTTTGGCGTTTGTATTTTTGGACAAGCCCTTTGCCGCAAGGACGACGGTTTTTGCCCTTACCTTTTCCGTCGCACTGTTGATCCTTCACTTCAAGGTCATCGATTTGTCCTTCCTCAGCTACAAAACCGACAACGGAACCAGCACGATCCTCGCACCGATCGCCTCGGGCGTTATCAACGGAATAATCTACGGAGCCGCTATCCGACTGAACAGCAGTACCGGAGGAACGGACATAGTCGCCGCTTTGATTCATAAAAAATGGCCGGAGCAAAACCTGATTTGGATTATTTTCGCAATGAACGCAGGCGTTGCCTTCGCCTCTTATTTCGTTTTTGATTTACAGGTTGAACCCGTAGTTCTCTGCATTATCTATTCATTCCTCACAAGTCAGGTCAGCGATAACATACTGCGCGGCTCAAGACAGAAAATCAAATTCGAGATCATTTCTCAGGAATCCGAAACCATCTCCAGGGAAATCATCGCCAAGCTGAAGCATTCGGTCACGGTGGTGCCTGCTAAAGGAATGTTCTCGGGCAAAGAAATGGAAATGCTTATCTGCGTAGTTCAGAAGCACCAGGTCGTGGCAATGGAAAAAATTATAGCCGCTCATCCCGGAGCCTTCGCGTATTCGTCTGTAATAAACGAGACCTTGGGCAATTATGATAAAATCAAATACCACGTGTTTGGCAATCCGAAAAACAAATAGCTACCGATTTATCCTGCAACCGCACAGCGGGACAGATACAGCTTATGTATCTGTCCCGCTGATTTTGTATATTTA
>ONIJ01000031.1 GCA_900317875.1 uncultured Eubacteriales bacterium | reverse complement strand
TAGGTTTATACTCTGCGAAAAGTATTTCAATTTTTTGATCAGTATGTTAATATTCAGCAGTAGTATTGAATCTTTTTTGATGATTATTTTTTTGACTAATTTTTGGACATTAAGCAAGATAATATTACTACAACACCACGTATATTCAATCCCGTGCAGAGCCGATCGGATTTTTCTTAAAAGGAAATATAAGTCAAAAAAAGGGAATGATTTCCTGAAATCGGAAGTCATTCCCTATTATTGTTTATTCAGATATTAATATATTTTGAAAGAACCGCCGCGCACTGAAAAACGTGCGCGGCGGATATTATTCGCTCATAATTTGTTTAAGCGGGATTTTTTTCATTGTGCGGCTCTTGGAACCAAAAGAAGAAACCCGAGCACAAAAGTACGAAATACCACATAATTTTTAATAACATTTATTGAATTTGTGCAAGTTTTATAGTATAATAATACCAGGCGTAATTATTCCGCCACAGCCCATGCGTTGAAAGGAGAAATGTAAAAATGGGATTTATGGATAAATTCAAGGAAAAGGCTTCAAGCGCCGCCAATTCCGCGAAAAATGCCGCAAGCTCGGCAAAGACCAAGTATGAAGAAAAAAAGAAAGAAATGGATGCCGAAAAGGCCGAGCGCGAAAGAGTTCGCGCCGAGCAGAAGGCGGCGGCGGACGCGGCGTCGCAGGAAATGCTCGACAGCATCAACGGTGCGGAAGGCGGACTTTTTGCAATCGATACCAAGCAGCTTTTGGATTTCACAGCTGACTTCTATGACAAGCTCTATCTCCCTGCCCACAGCGTTTCAAAGAGCAAAATGATCTTCCATCCGCTCGATAAAAAGATCGAGAAAAGCGCTCAGAAGGAATTCAGCGATTACAACAGCGCAAGCGAGCCGCCCGTGTTTATGATTCTCGGAAAGGGACATCAGGCGGTTCTTCTCACCGCAAAGAACCTGTACTTCAAAAAGGCGTTCGACGATGACAATCCGTTTTTCTGCACAGGCGCAGTGCCTATTGAAAAGATCTCGTCGCTCAGCTACACCCGCGACGGCGAGGTTTACACCTTCACCTGCAACGGAGTTGAGCTGTTAAAATCCGCTTACGGCTTTGAGCTCGACACCGACTCGTTCAGCGAGTATATCAAGAGGATCGAAAATAAGGATTTCGTTATCACAAACGAGCAGATAGATGCGCTCATCAAGAAAAAAATCGGCGAGAACATACTCAAAATCGTCCGCGAGTACGTTTACGACGACGAGCTTATGCTTTACTTTGCGTGGGGCTGCGACTCCATTACCGCAAAGGATTTCGTTGTGTGCACCGACAAGCAGATGGTTGTTCTCAACCGTGAGGCTTTCGGTCTGACAAAGAATGTGAAGCAGTTCTACTATGAGGACGTTACCTCAATGGCTACCCTGCAGCAGACAAGCGGACTGATCGACCTTGCGCTGACCGCAGCGCTGTCGATCTGCGACCTCGAGGTCGCGGTCGCCGGAGCCAAGGATAAACTGAGCACGCTCTTTACGTATGAAGCGGAAAAAGCCGTCAGAGTTTACAGGGAAATCAGAAGGAATATCAAGGAGGAGTCAAAACAGCCGCAGGTCGTAGTGCAGCAGGCTGCGCCCGCTCAGGCAGATCCCCTTGAACAGCTCAAAAAACTACAGTCGCTCAAGGAGGCGGGAATCCTCACCGAGGAAGAATTCAGCGCTAAAAAAGCGGAATTGCTGGCAAAGATCTGATAATTAAGTTTGATACAAACGGGGCGTGCTCATTTCTCGGTATCGAGTCTGAGCAAGCCCCGTTATTTTTGAAGGCTAAAAAACAGATAAAGATTTGCCGGGATGATTTTCGCAAGACGAGGTAAAAGAATCCGCAGCGCCGGCGCTTTGCAGGGACGGCAAAAAAGTCTTTCGGAAACCGCAAATAATGTCTGCTTTTAATTTGAGTTTTTAAAAAACTGCTCCGAAAATGCCATTTTACGAAGCGCAAAAAAAGGGACGTGCGATGCACGTCCCTTAAAGTATTAATTAATACTCTCTTTTCTTTCTTGCGAGGAAGAACACACCTACTGCTGCGAGCATTACGCCGCCGAGTACGAAGTGGATTGTGCTGTCCTGACCGGAAGTTACGGAGCTGGAGCCTGAGCTGGAGCCTGAGCTGGAGCC
>ONIJ01000002.1 GCA_900317875.1 uncultured Eubacteriales bacterium | reverse complement strand
CCTCAAATTCCTTTGTTCCGAAAACGGGATTTGTGAAAGCCGCCGTGTACGCGACCTTGCCCGGATGCGTACAGTCGCCTTCGGCAAGAGTTTGCTTACTTACCTCGGCAATTTCCGAAGCCGTATGACTGCCGTCGGTTTTGCATACGCATGTCGCGTGGAGTGTTTTTCCTTCCTCCAGCCACTCGTACACCGGCACATCCCAGTCGTGCCCCATTGCGGGAATCACAACGGGATAGGATAAAAGCTTATTCTTACCCTGAGCGTCCCGGAAGTACTTATCGCATTTTAAGCAGTAATAGTAAGCTTCGGCTCCTTGTGTATCGCAGGTAGGCTCAACACGGGGGATTTCGGTCATCTCGTGGATATGAGGCACAAGCGTGTATTCGTCAAGCCTGTCAAATGCTTTCCCATAAAATAACGCGCTTCTGTATTTTCTATCCGGAAAGTCGTTCATATAAATGCGGTCGGTGGGTTTTGACCACGAGATTTTGACTGTCATGTTCTTTCCGCCGATTCCGCAATAGTGATTGCCTGTTGCGCTGACGTTTCCGCCGTAGATCGCGATGGTTCCTCTCGAGTCAATACCTTTTAAACCTCCGATTGCCGCGCTGCCGGAGCTATATGCTTCGGCATTTCCTGACTGAGCGTTCACGGTTCCGCCGTTGATCACAATGGTTCCGGTGAAAGGGAAAAATTCTTTTGAGCCGATTGCAGGATATATATTTTGTCCCACAGCGTTGATATTGCCTCCGTTTACCGTCAGCTTTCCCGTAACAGGTATTGCGGTGCCTGATTCGGATTGCACGGTGATATTGCCGCCGTTCACGGTAAGATTTCCGTCAACCGTGATTCTTGTGCTTTCTATCGCTCCCGTGCCGTTTTGCTGACCCCATATTGTAAGGGGCGCGCCTTTGTTAATGATAACCTTGCCCGTAAGCTTTGCGCCGTCTGTAAGGATAAGATTCGCGTTTCCCTTTACGGTAAGCGTCTCGTTCGCGTTCTCGCTGAGAGCATACCAGCCGTCGTTCAATTCGGTTCCGTAGCCCAGCGTAAAGTAGCAGTATTCGGGCGTCTGAGCTGTGCCTTCTGCGTCGACATAATCGACATAGCCTGTGTTGTCTCCCCATTTCGCGACGAGGGTGATGTTGTTTTGAATCCTTGTTTTTGTAAAGTCAAAGCGTTTTTCCGTTCCTTCAAGACACCAGTAGAGGAATTTATAGCCGGTCTTTGAGGGATTTGAAGGCTGCTTCGCATAGTTTCCCGCTATCATCGTCTGAGAGTCCACGCTGCTGCCGCCGTTTGAATCAAAGGTCACTGTTCGGGTAGCTTTCGGCGGTTTTGTGAAATAATTGCTTTTCCAGACAATGTAGGCGAGGTCGTCCTCGACAAAGTCCATGCATACAATTCCTCTGTACAATGATTCGTCGCTGCATTTGTAATACAACATCTGATTAACATACTCGGCAAACCCCTTGGGAAAAGTCTTTTTGGATTTAAAAAACGTGGAAGCATTGTTTGCACTCGCGTAGGTTACAGCCCACAGACGCTTGTTCTTTGCATTGACCTCCCCTCTAAGAGAATCAGCTCGGGCAAGTGCGGGTTCAACGTAGGAACAGAACTTATTTTCTTTTGAGACGCCTTCATAGTAGTTCTCGCCCCAGACCTCGTAGTCAAGCGCTGACGTGCAGAATTCAAGTCCGATTGGCTCACCATTCTTTGCTTCTGTACCTTTGCCGATAGAATATTTGATTGCCCAGTAGTTGCCGTTGTCGTCCGACTTATAGTCCTCGGAGGAAGTGCCTGTCAGGTCGGAGTGGATAACGACCTTGCCTCTGGCCTCGCCGAGCGTTGGCGTATGGTCGCCTGACCAGATGAGTGAATTTTTCTCTGTCGCCTTGTTTTTAAAATACTGATATGCCAGCTTTGCGATGTCGGGCTTTTCATCTCCGTCACTGCTCTCAGCGGCAGGAGCAATAATGATTGTTTCGGTCGGATGATTTTTGAGGAAGTCTCTTACCCATTCCCAAACCTTATCAAGAGTGATGGTATGCCGATGTGTAAATGTAAGACTCCCTTCCGTTCTGTATCGCGCAATTTCGAAACCGTGACCTGTGATCAGCGGTTTGGAATGGTCGCTTTCCCACTTGATACGCAGGTCAATGAATCTGACACCGCGGTCAAGGAGACCACGGGTAGTCTGGTCGTCTTTTCCGTTCCAATAACCGACATAATCGCCCGAACCGACATAGTGGTTCTGCGTCTGGGCTACAAAATCATTTGCTAAACCTATCTGATAGCACACGCAGTCGTGAGCACCGGGAATCGACAAATCCGAGAGAAAAACGTCGTCGTCAATTCCCGACATCCAGTTCGTGCCGTCGTACTCTCTCTCGAAATGCAGATAGATTTTTTTGCCGTTGGCGCCGTCGTTTAAGCTCAACCCGTAATTTTTCGAAAAATCACCTTCGTAATATTCGGATTTTACGTAATTTATCGATTTTTCTTTATCGGACGGCTTTTTTTCATCTATATTTAGGGTCTCCTGAAAAAATCAAGTCAATCCTCAAAACCGCAATATAATCATTTGTGTATTCCATCTTGGCACAATATATGGT
>ONIJ01000209.1 GCA_900317875.1 uncultured Eubacteriales bacterium | reverse complement strand
ATTACCACTCCAGCGTGAACTCGTCCATCGGGTCGAAGTCGGAGAAGTTGTTGTTTTTGTATTCGAGCAAAGCGGCGAGGACGTTGTTGGCGTTTGCCTCCTGCGCCTCGGAAATGAACTCGGTGATTTGTGCGAGGGTGAAGCCGGGCATCATATCCATGACGGTAATATCGTCCTTGCGCACGCGATTCCATACCGTGATGCGGTCAAGGTACGCGATGACGGAGCTTGCACGGCGGTTCCATGTTTTCGGGCACAGTGAAGTGATTTCCAGATATTCCGTTTTGTCGCCCTCAACATACGGTGCGCTTTGCGCATCAACGTCGAATCCTTCGATTCTCAGAAAATGCGATTCATAGTACTCTGCTTCATACCACTCACATTCGATTCCGAGCTTTTGTTTGCTCTTGAGATACAGCGGGTTAATGCGGCAGCCCTCGTACCGATCCTCGCGGAAGTCGGCTTCTTGGTAAGCAGGCTCCCAGACCTGCAGAAACAGCTGCTTCAGATCATTAGAGGAAAAGTATTGCTGCCACGCTTTGATCTCTTCCTGCTTCATCTCCATCGGATGAGCGACTCTGATCGGTTCCTCGCCAAGCATGAAGGGCTGTTCATCGCTGTTCACGGGATTATCTCCTATCAGCGTAAAGTAACATCCTGCCTGATTCCATACTAACAGTCGGGCGATTTGGCGCAGGAAGGGATTGGTAAGATAGGTCTTTTTCCATTCTTCCGCGTCAAACTCCGCCGCATCCAAATACGCAGCGTACAAGTGGTCGGACTTGATTTTTGCCGCTTTTTTCAGGTTTTGCTTCATATCGGCAAGATCATCTGCCGCCTTTTTCTGTATGTCAGGGTCTACTTCTCTTTTGGGAATGGACCTTACAGTTTTCTTTTTTGCTGTATCATAGAGTTCCAGACCAAGAGCAGGCGTTAATGTAACTTCAATCATTGTCACTCCCAAGTCAAAGATACGCTTTCCGCTTTCATCGAAGCCGAAGTCAAAGAGATTGCGATCATAAACTTCATCAACCGTTATCCCTCGCAATTTTGCGTAGTTCTCCAACGACGCATTTTTCTCCAGCCATACAACCGCCTGACGGGTATCACTGAGCACAAGCGCATCAATAAGCACAGCTTGTGCTTTTCGTCCTTTCTGACCGTACCAAGTTTTCCAAGAGTCTGTAAGTATCTTGATTTGTTTTGCGTTGCCGTAGCGACACAGCAGGGGCAATATCGCCGGATAGTTGGGCCCGTCGAGATGATTGCTGACGACATCCATGGCTTCACATAGAGAATCGTAAGATAAAAGCTTTGCCGCCGCATCCGAATCCGAATCAAAATGATAGCCTTTCCCCATCTGTGAGCCATAGGAAACAAGAAGAAATCGGAACAGCTCATCCGGAGCATCCGTACCGTCAGCGAGCTTTACCTTAGGCATAGCGACTCCGAGCAGTTTCATCTTCTTGATTATGTTTAAGCCCTTGATCTCCTTGAACTTGGCGGCGTATTCTACCTGCAAAGAGCTATTACACATCGTTTACCTCCTGCTTTATTGTTTCAAACTGCCATTACGCGAGGGCAGCGAGTTCGGTAACGGTCGACGCTGCAAGCAGTTTTTTGACCGCCTTTTCGTTTTTGGCTTCAAGAATGTTCAGCAAGAACAAATCTTCAATTATACATTTCTCGTTCATCTCTTCCGCCAGTGGTACGAGCTTTTTAGCGTTCTTGTTCAATAGCTCAATGTATAGCTCCTGAATCTCATCTGTCATCTCCACGGGATCAAGCAAACGTCCAAGCGCACCGAAAATTCGCGCAGAAGGTTTATACTTATATTTCGGCCCGCCGTTTATCAGTTCAAGGTCGTACTGATTCCACGATCCGGGTTTTGCAAAGTAATCAAGATTATTAAAAAAATAATCACCAGTAAGAGCATAGTATTTTGCTTTTTCTTCGAGAAGCAAAAGTGCGACAGCTCCGCCGGTAGGAACAAAATGCTTTGGAATAACAGGACATTTTACCCATTGGAGTTTACTGCATTTCTTTAAGTTTAGTCGAGTGCAGACAGGACTGTTGTTTATGCTTTCCGGAAGCGTCAGCCCTGTCAAGCTGCTGCAGCCCATTATTATGTTATCGGGGATTTTTGTAACACTGTTCGGGATTTTTAAGCTCTTCAAACTGTCGCACCAGATAAACGCATTGTCTAAGATTCGTGTGACACTGTCCGGAATTGACACACTTATTAGGTTTTTGCAGTGAGCAAAGGCAAAACCGCCTATGGCGGTCACGCCATCGGGGATTACCACGCTTGTTAGTTCACAGAATTCAAATGAATTATTTCCGATGATTGTCACGCCTTCCGGGACAACTACATCAGTATCATCGCCTGTGTATTTTATCAGAACTCCGTTTTCAATTACAAAATCATTTTGGTTGCTCATAGTTTTCCTCCTTAGATTTTTGATTTAATGATATGTTAAATACAATATTTTATAATTCCAGATTTTCTAATTCCGTGATGATCTCCTTTTGGCGTTCGTAGAAGAGGAGCTCTTTGTTGTGGGCGAAGTACTCTTTACAGCCGAAACGCGAGATAAAGTGCGCGCCATAGTAGCTGATGGTCAGCTCGGTGACGAGGATCAGCAGCTCCTGACCGTCGCCGAAGACCTCTTCACAGAATTTGAAGAGGTTGGAGAGCTGTTTGCCGGCGTCGGCTGCCTGCTTTTTCAGCGCCTTGGTTCTGTTATCGAAGTCGGCTTTCAGCGCGGCGAAGGCGGCAGTGTTGTCGGCGGGAGGCTCTTTGATGAGCAGTTCTATTTCGGCTTCAAGCGCTTTGATCGTTTCATGCAGGGTATGCTGTCTGTCCTCGGAGAGGGACGACGCCTTTCTGCCCGATTCCAACGCCGCGTTGCGCTGATCGATCTGCTTGTCCAGCGCAGCGATCGGGTCAAACTTCGGCTTTGCCATGTCCATGCGGACGGCTTTCAGCGCGGAGAGCAGCTCCGTCTGGGCGGCTTCGACATAGTAGACCGCACGCAGCCTTTCCGTGACGCCGTCTATCATCAAGCCTAACAGCGACAGGCGCTCGTCGAACTTCGCCGCCTTTGCTCTGCCCTTGATGACCTCGT
>ONIJ01000188.1 GCA_900317875.1 uncultured Eubacteriales bacterium | reverse complement strand
GAACCCCTGACCTACTGCTTAGAAGGCAGTTGCTCTATCCAGCTGAGCTATTGGCGCATATCTGAACAAGTCAGCCTTTATATTATATCCGCAACTGCCTCTATTGTCAATAGTTTTTTCGAAAAATGTCAAATTTGTTGACCGTACACAATTGCAAGGTGCTTATTTCGGTATTCTTTTTCCAAGCTGACATCTCTTATCAGCTTTACAAAGTCAGGCAGGCGGTACTGCTGGTTCTCACTGAGCAGCTCAAGCTCAAGCGTCGCTCTGTCGCGCCAGAACGGATAAACGTCCAGTTCAAAATACTGTGAGTCCCATACAAAGCAATATCTGTCCTTTGATATTATTCCCTCAATGCATTCCCTGCGGTTCAGATAGGAATAAAATTCTTTTTCAGAAATATAATCCTCGATTTCAATTCTTATCAAATCATTGATTTTGTGCTTTACGGTTTTAATATAGAGCACATCGCCGCCATCTCCCCTCTTTCTGATTCGGAAACGGCCTTCCTCCGGTGTTGTGAGATATGCCTGCGTAATCGGGATCCTGCGGCAGACCTCCATTTCATCGAGCAATTGCAAATCGGGATATTCTATAAGGAATTTTCTCTCAATTTCAAGCGGCTCGGGTATTCCGAGAACCGCGAGCACCTCTTGAGTTAAGCGTTCAAGCTTTTCTTTGAAGCCCGTGCTGTTGTCTATTACGCGCAAATGCTGAGTACCTACCCAAAGTGACATAATTTTCCTGTCGAGTGCGCACGCCTGCTCAATATCCTCACTTCTTGCGGAATTATTTTTCAGAGTGTAGCTCTCACGTGCACCTTCGGCGGCGGTTACAAGATGAAATACCGCGTCGTAACGGTTTCGGATGCTCTCTTCGCTGAAGCCTGATTCGGAGGAATATCGCCCGAACTCTTCCTCGCTCACATAGGCGCGGCTGTCGAGAAGTCCCCTGTCGCAGAGCACAACCGCCTTTTTCGCCTCCGATTCTCGGGCAAGGCTCAAAGCGTTTTCTTCCTCGGCGAGCTGATTTTTGAAAAGCAGGCTGTGGAACTCAAACGAACCCATATTTTCGGGAGTTCTTCCGGCTTCCTTCAGCGCCGTCGCCTGCTCATTTACCGCAAAAACCTTAACTCCGTACTGCTTCAACTGATTTTTCAGCGTTGCAATTGCAGAAGTTTTTCCTGCGCACGGTCCTCCTGTGAGCACGATTTTTATTGTTTCAGCCATAGTTTCACCCTCAATTTTGCATATATTAGCATTATACTATTCATTTATCTTACTATTTTTCTAATACGGAATTATATCAATATATTAGAGTGCTAAAATAAATTTCGGTAGATTTTTAATTTAACGTAAAGGAGTAATATACATGGCAAAACAAAACATTGATTGGACAAACCTTGGATTTGCCTACATTCCGACAGGAGAGCGTTATGTTTCCAACTACAAGGACGGAAAGTGGGACGACGGTGTAATGACCACCGATTCCACCATCACGATGAGCGAGTGCGCAGGAGTTCTGCAGTATGCTCAGACCGTTTTTGAAGGCTTGAAGGCATACACCACCGTTGACGGCAAGATCGTTGTCTTCCGTCCCGACCTCAACGCTCAGCGTCTTGAGGAGAGCGCAAAGCGCCTTGAGATCCCGGCGTTCCCGCAGGAAAGATTTCTGGACGCTGTTGAGAAGGTTGTAAAGGCGAATGCAGACTATGTTCCTCCCTACGGAACAGGCGCTACTCTTTATCTTCGCCCCTTTATCTTCGGCTCCAGCTCCGTAATCGGCGTAAAGCCCGCTGAAGAATATCAGTTCCGCGTTTTCGCAACTCCCGTTGGCCCCTACTTCAAGGGCGGCGCAAAGCCCATTACGATCAAAGTATCAGACTTTGACAGAGCAGCTCCTCACGGCACCGGTCACATCAAGGCAGGTTTGAACTACGCAATGAGCCTGCACGCAATTGTTACCGCTCACGAGGAAGGCTTTGACGAGAATATGTACCTCGACGCCGCAACACGCACAAAGGTTGAGGAAACAGGCGGCGCCAACTTCCTGTTTGTTACAAAGGACGGCAAGGTTGTAACTCCGAAATCAAACAGCATTCTCCCCTCAATCACACGCCGCTCACTGATGTATGTTGCTGAGCATTATCTCGGTCTTGAGGTTGAGCAGAGAGAGGTTTACTTCGACGAGGTCAAAGACTTTGCCGAGTGCGGACTGTGCGGTACTGCTGCGGTTATCTCTCCCGTCGGCAAGATTGTTGACCACGGCAAGGAGATCTGCTTCCCAAGCGGTATGGAAGAAATGGGTCCGGTCACCAAAAAGCTGTATGAAACACTTACAGGCATTCAGATGGGCAAGATCGAAGCTCCCGAAGGATGGATCAAGGTTATCGAATAATTCCTTATTAGAATATTTAAGCGGCTGTGTTTTTACAGCCGCTTTTCTTTGCACAAAAAAGGCGCATCCTTACGGGTGCGCCTTAAAATTATTTTAAGATAATTTATCTTCTTCCGCCTCTTCTGCGGTCGTTGTTTCCCGGTCTGCGGGGACGGCGGGGCTTGTCCTCTCCGTCATCCTCGGGAGTGAGACCGTCAACGTCGATGAGAACCTGACGGCGGCTGAGGTTGAGTCTGCCCTTGTCGTCAATCTCGGTAACCATTACGCGGATAATATCGCCTACGTTTACAACGTCGGTTACATTCTCGGTGCGCTTTACATCGAGCTGAGAAACGTGCACAAGACCTTCCTTGCCGGGAGCGATTTCAACAAAAGCGCCGAAATCCATAATTCTGGTGACCTTGCCCAGATACATTGCACCGGGCTCGGGATCGGAAGCGATCGTCTGGATGATGTCGATAGCGCGCTGGCACTTTTCGGCGTCAAGACCTGCAACGAATACCTGACCGATTTCACCGTCTTCCTCGATGTCGACCTTAACCTCGCACTCTGCCTGGATCTCCTTGATGACCTTGCCGCTCTTACCGATGACCTCGCTGATCTTGTCTGCGGGAATGGTAGTGGTGTACATCTTGGGAGCATAGGGTGAGAGCTCGGGACGAGGCTCGGCAATAGCCTTGAGCATTACCTCATCGAGGATGAACAGGCGCGCCTTATGAGTCTTTTCGAGAGCTTCTTTAACCATTTCGGGAGTAAGACCGCTGATTTTGAGGTCCATCTGGATAGCGGTGATACCCTCGTGAGTACCTGCTACCTTGAAGTCCATATCGCCGAAGAAGTCCTCAAGGCCCTGGATGTCAACCATTGTCATCCAGCGCTCGCCCTCGGTGATAAGACCGCAGGAGATACCCGCAACGGGAGCCTTGATCGGAACGCCGGCGTCCATAAGAGCAAGCGTTGAGCCGCAGATCGAACCCTGAGAAGTGGAACCGTTGGAGGAAAGGACCTCGGAAACGAGTCTGAGAGCATACGGGAAGTCCTCAACGGAAGGAATTACCGGGAGAAGCGCTCTTTCGGCGAGCGCGCCGTGACCGATTTCACGTCTGCCGGGACCGCGGCTGGGCTTTGTTTCGCCTACCGAATAGCTCGGGAAGTTGTAGTGGTGGATATATCTCTTTTCGGTCTCGCCGTCAATTCCGTCGAGAAGCTGCTTGTCGCCGATCGAGCCGAGAGTGGCAACGGTGAGAACCTGAGTCTGGCCTCTGGTGAACATACCCGAACCGTGAACTCTGGGAAGTACGGCAACCTCGCTCGCGAGCGGACGGATGTCGTCCATTTCTCTGCCGTCAACACGCTTCTGCTCGTCGAGCAGCCAGCGGCGGACGATGAATTTCTGAGTCTTGTAAAGGCACTCGTCGATGAGAGCCTCCTGCTCGGGATAGATTTCGTCAAACTTAGCGTGAACCGCCTCATAGATGGGCTTGAGTCTTTCGTCACGGACAGTCTTGTCGTCAGTGTCGAGAGCGGCCTTAACGTCCTCCTCGGCGAACGCCTTGATAGCCTCAAACATATCGTGGTCGGGCTCAAGGCTCGCAAACTCAAACTTGGGCTTGCCGATCTCAGCCTTGATCTCGTTGATGAAGCTGATGATCTTCTGGTTAGCCTCGTGGCCGAACATAATAGCGTTGTACATATCCTCGTCGGATACGCAGTCGGCGCCCGCTTCAATCATAGCGATTCTCTCGCTGGTTGAAGCGACTGTTGTGGACATCTTGCTGACCTTGCGCTGTTCCTCGGTGGGATTGATTACAAACTCGCCGTCAACCATACCCACGGAGCAGCCCGAAATAGGACCGTTCCACGGAACGTCGGAGATCGAGATAGCGATTGAAGCGCCGATCATAGCGATGATCTCAGGCTGACAGTCGGGATCAACGCTCATTACGGTGCAGACGATCGATACGTCGTTGCGCATACTCTTGTCAAAGAGCGGACGGATAGGACGGTCGATTACACGGCTTGTGAGGATCGCGTGCTCGGTGGGTCTGCCCTCTCTCTTGAGATAAGAGCCGGGAATTCTGCCAACGGAGTACATCTTCTCCTCGTAGTCAACTGAGAGCGGGAAGAAATCCACTCCCTCTCTGGGCTTTGCGGATGCGGTAACGGCACAGTGGACCGTGGTGTCGCCGTAGGTGACGAGGCAGGCGCCGTTTGCAAGCTGTGTCATCTTGCCTGTTTCAACCTTCAGAGGTCTGCCCGCAAATTCGGTTTCAAACACTCTGTACTTGTCGAATGTCATTAATTTGTTCATGGTAAAATCCTTTCATAATAGTATTTAACGGGACTTTACGCTGATTTAGCAATAAAACCAATTTTTTCAGCGCGGCTTTGGCAAAAATAAAAAATGCGAAAAAAACTCGTTTTACCGCTAAAAAGCAGCAGTTAAAGCCCGTTATTTGAATTTAGGGCAAGCCGACAACAGCGCCCGCTTGCCCTGAATTGACAGTGATTATTTACGGATACCGAGTCTTGCGATGATTGAACGGTATCTCTCGATGTCTACCTTCTTGAGGTAGCCGAGAAGGCTTCTTCTCTGACCAACCATCATCAGAAGACCGCGTCTGCTGTGATGATCCTTCTTGTGAATCTTGAGGTGCTCGGTGAGGTCGTTGATTCTTCTTGTGAGAAGCGCGATCTGAACCTCGGGAGAACCTGTGTCACCCTCGTGGGTAGCGTACTCTGCCATTATGGCCTGCTTTTCTTCTTTTAACATTTTTATTCCACCTTTTAAATTATTCGCCTGAGTCTCAGAAAGAGGCTGTGAAACTCCGCTTTTGCGGCTTGATCCGGAATCCGTGGCTCAGGTCAACTGCTAAATTATATCACACAGAGGGAATTTTGTAAAGGGTTTTGGCAAATTATTTTTCCCCGCTGAGCTTGTGAATCATCTTTTCGATTTCTATTCTGTCCTCTCTGTTCAGAGAGCTGTAACGCCTCAGCATAATGCGCTGCTCAGCCGTAAGGACAAATTCCTCATCGGTAATGTCAGATAAAGCCGCGTTCTCGTCCTCGCCGTTGAAAAGCGAGTTTATATCGACCTTGAGGATTTCCGAGAGCTTTTTCATTATTTCGATGCTGGGCTCGGAGGCGCCCGTTTCGTACTTGGTGTAGGTTGTTCGGTTGATGTTGAGCATATCTGCGATCTGCTGCTGAGTGTACCCCGCGATTTTGCGATAAAACGCAAGATTCTGTCCGAAAGACTCGTCGGTAGAGCCTGTTTTTCTCTTTGGCATTTTATCACTCCTTCGCAAATTCTTTACGATAATATTATATCACAATAGGTTTTGCTTATTTGGAGTTGTGATAAAATTTCACCTTGAATATAAAAAAGAGCCGACCAAACGGTCAGCTCAAAATATTACCGATACTTATCCGCAGCGGCAGCCGAACGGACTGTCGCCGCCGTCAGTTTCCTGTGAATTAGGCGGGAAAAACGAATCCGTCGGGAATTCGATTTTGCTGAACGCCTCGCAGGGATCGTCCTCGCTGTCGTCACATTCCTTTCTGGGAACACAGAAATCGTAGGAAGGAAGCATAAGCTGCACGTCGCGCGACAGAGTGGTGATCGAAAATACGCCGATGGTGGTTTTTACCTGCTGTGTTTCGGGTTCATAAAGCTCGCCGCCGATGAACTCCGTTACGGTTTCGGGCACATAAGGAACGATCACGGGCGTTGTTACGGGACTCAGCGCTGCCGCAAGCGCCATCGGACTTGACACCTGAACCGTGGCTGTCGGCATTGAGCCCGCGTAGCCGCCGCAGCAATCGAGCTCTGTCGGGTCGATTTCGGGAGTTCTGTCGCTCGAAAAACGCTTTACAAAGCCGTCGCTGCCGTAGAGCACGACTCGCTTTGAATTTACCGCTACGCCCGTAACATTTGAAGGCAGTGCACCCGCGCCGGTGTAGACCTCGCAGCAGCAGAGAAAATAAAATTTTTCGTCAACCGAATAGTAGCCTCTGTGGAAGGCCACGGAGTCGACGTCCACCGACGCCGTTATCACGCTGACGCGGGTGATCCTTACCGAAGTTGCGGTGTCGATTATCTTCTGGTTTTCCGCGGTAAAGAAAACGTTGAGATCGCGCAGGCAGTCCTTTGCCCCGCAGCTGTCATAAATTCTGGGCACGTCAAGACAAACGGGATCAAACTGAACCGGTGCCGCGCTTCCGTCGGCCATCTCAGCCGTCGTCTGTTCGGTATCCAAAGAAGTTTCCGACATAAAAATAACCTCCATAATTAAGTATTTACAGATGTACTGTAACAATACCATTCTATGGAGGTTTATGATTTTAGTTCCTGAATTTCATCAGATAATCGCGGAACAAGGTGTGGATTTTATCGGGGTTGCTTTCCGAGTCGTTGGAAAGCGCCACATATATCTGATTGTTATTTGTGGTAAAGCTCATTTTTGCGCTGAAGGCGTCTATGCCTCCGATCCCCGTCGCACGTATTCCGCTGACGTAAACACCGTAGCCGTAGCCGCCGCCGTAATCGGTGAACAGCTTTTTAAACGTTGCTTCGCTGATGATACTATTAGTCATCAATCCGTCAATGAGCTCAAGCAGATTGGAGACGTTTGTGATCATTCCAAGCGAAGAATAACCCACTCCGCCGCAGAGGAGCTTTGCGCTCTGTTCGGTCCCCGTATATGGTATCGAGGTGTTCTCATCGGAAACAAAGCACGATTTTGTCATATGCAAAGGAGTGAAAATATGTTGGCTGACATAGTCCTCGTAGCTCGTTTTACTCTCCTTGGCGATAATCTCGCCGAGCAGGAAATAGTTGCTGTTTGAAAAATCAAACGATATTCCGTGTGAGGTTTCGCGCGGCTGGCTGAGGATCCAGTTGAGCACCGCCTGCTTGTTCTTTTCGGCGCCGTTCTCCTCGCTGACCAGTTTTTCAAGCTGAGGAACGAGGGTTTTCAGCTTTCCGTCCTCCGAAACAACATAATCGGGAATAGCCGACTTCATCGTCAAAAGCTGCTCTATGGTGACGTCCTTTGCGTATGGACATTTAGGGAAATATTTGTCAATTGTAGTTTGCAGATTGAGATTGTTGTCCTCTACGAGCTTCATCACCGCGAGAGCCGTAACAAACTGTGTCAACTCGCCGACATACATTTTGGTGTGGATCGAGTTTCTGATGTGAGCGCCCATATTTGCCGAGCCGAAAGCCCTTGTCTTTTCGAAGTCGTTGCCGAATTTTACATAGACTACTCCGTTATAGCCGTTGTCCTCGAGCAGCTCGTCAAGAGTGGCTTCTATTTCGTCCAGATTCTTTTTGATTTCATAGCTGTTGTATGTAATGTTCTCATCGTCGACCGGTTCGCGCGAGTCGGGAGTTGCGGGAACCGGCTCGGTAGGAACGGTTTCCGCCTGAGAGGTTTGGGTTTTGCCGTCCGAAGATGAGCTTGAGGCAGAAGAAGTCTCGCTGCTCTCGGACTTTTGGCTGTTGCCGCCGTTGCAGCCGGTCAGCGCGAAAGCAGCCGACAGTGCTACGCATAAAACAGCCTTTATAGATTTAAACATAGGTTCACCCTCTTACAGTTTTTCCATCTTGCAGAAGTTAGCCATCAACTTCTTGGTACCCGCCTTGTCGAAGGCGATCTCAAGGAGCGTATCGTTGCCCATTTTTTCGGCGGACATAACCATTCCCTTTCCGAACGCCTTGTGCAAAACAGTGTCGCCGACATTGTAAACGACGCCGGTCTTTGCGGCAGGAGCCTGATAAAAGTTTGATTTCTTGGGAGAATAGGCGTTTTTTGCGTAGCCGCCGACTCCTATGGTTTCACCGCCGAAGCCCGAGGAATACGCCGGCTTTCTTTCCTCCCCCGTCTTTTCAAGAAGCTCATCGGGAATTTCGCTTACAAAACGGCTCTCCTTGTTATAGGTTGTAGAACCGAACAGCATTCTCGAACGAGTCTTTGTAAGATAGAGCTTTTCCTTTGCGCGGGTAATGCCGACATAAGCGAGCCGCCGCTCCTCTCCGATTTCCTCGGGATTCATCATTGAGGCTATTGACGGGAACAGGCCGTCCTCCATACCGGTTATGAAAACGACCGGAAATTCGAGTCCCTTGGCGCTGTGGAGCGTCATCATTACGCAGGTGTCGGCGTCGGCGTCATAGTTGTCGATGTCGGTCATCAGCGAGATTTCCTCGAGGAAGGCTGACAGATCCGCCTCGTCCTCGTAATCCTCCTCGAACTTGATGATGTTTGAGGAAAGCTCCTCGATGTTTTCTATTCTGACATCGGCGTTTTCTTTTTCTGTTCTGAGATAGTTTTCGTAGTTTGTATGCTCAAGAATGAGATTGTATAATTCTGCAAGAGAATAATCCCCGCTCTCCTGAGCGTCGATGAGTCCGTCAATCAGCGAAACAAATTCCTTCAGCTTTGAAGCCGCCCGCGAAAGCTGAGGATAACCGTCCGCGTCCTTGATGACGGTGTAAATGCTCTCGCCCAGCCCTGCCCCTATTTCGGCAGCGACCTGAAGTGTACGGGCGCCGATCCCGCGCTTTGGAACATTTATTATTCTGCCGAGCCTGACGTCGTCGTGCGGATTGTTGATGACCTGGAGATACGCGACCATATCGCGGATTTCCTCGCGGTCGTAGAAGCGGTGACCGCCGATTATTCTGTGCGGGATTCCGCTTCGCGAAAGAGCCTGCTCAACGGAGTTTGACTGAGCGTTTGTGCGGTAGAGCACCGCGAAATCCGAATATTTTCTTCCCTCGGCAACTCCGTCCATTATCGTTTGCGCGATAAATCTCGCCTCGTCGCGTTCATCGGCGCAGGTGTGCAGCTCTATTTTTTCTCCCGTTCTGTTCTCTGTCCAAAGGGTTTTGCCCTTTCGAGCAACATTGTTTGAAATAACGGCGTTTGCGGCGTTCAGAATATTCTTGGTGCTGCGGTAATTCTGCTCCAGTCTGATAATGCGTGCACCCTTGAAGGTGTTTTCAAATGAGAGAATATTCTCGATTGTGGCTCCGCGAAATTTATAGATACTCTGGTCGTCGTCGCCGACAACGCAGATATTGCCGTACTTTTCGGCGAGCATGGAAACAAATCGGTACTGAACGCGGTTGGTATCCTGATACTCGTCAACCATTATGTATTTAAACTGATTCTGATAAAAGCCGAGTATCTCGGGAAACTGCTCGAACAGCTCTACTGTTTTGCAGAGCAGGTCGTCGAAATCCATTGCGTCAGCAGTTTTGAGCCTTGCCTGATAGATTTCATAAACCTTCGCGATCGAAACCTTTCGGAAATCGTATTCGGCGTCCTTGAGCATCTGCTGCGGCGTTATCATTTTATCCTTCGCCTTGGAGATCTCGGTGAGGATAGATTTTACCGCAAGCTGCTTTTCGTCGTAGTTGAGCTGCTTTACGATTTCCTTCACGAGTCTTTTTTGATCGTCGGTGGCATAGACCGTGAAATGCGAGGAATAGCCGAGCCTGTCGCCGTAGCGCCGCAGGATTCTGGCGCAGGTCGAATGGAAGGTCGCCGCCCAGATGTCGCCGCCGCCCTCGGGCACGGCGCTGCAGATGCGCTCTTTCAGCTCGCCCGCAGCCTTGTTGGTAAAGGTGATTGCGAGAATGTTCCACGGCTTGCACAGTCCGCACTGCAGAATGTACGCAATTCGGTTAACGAGCACCGTCGTCTTGCCGGAGCCGGCTCCGGCAAGTATGAGGATAGGTCCCTCGGTGGCAAAAACCGCCTGCTGCTGCATTGGGTTCATATGTGAAAAATTCTTTTGGATTTCTGTTTGAGTCATAAATAATTCGTCCTTGCTTAGGGCTTTGTTAAATTCATAAATACAGAAAAACGGGCGAACAAAGTCCGCCCCTCTTTTTCTTTAGTTTTAAATGCTGTCCTTGAAGACCTTGAGCGCAGTTTCAGCGTTGTCGGTAACGATAAGGGTGACAAAGTTGCCGTCCTTAGTTACTTTGCAGGATTTGACCTGTTCAGCCTTTTCGGGTGAGTAGGAATTTGAAAGGTTAACAAGTGAGTCGAGCTTATTCTGAAGGCACTCTTCGATTCTGCTTGCTGCATCGCCGTCGACGGCCTCGATCAGAGCGACCTCGTTGTCCTTATCTCTTTCAACCGCAAACTGCTTAACGTCTTCTTCATCGATGTCATAGTAACGCTTTAATCTTGAAACATCATCGAGCTTGTCGATGGAAAGACCGGTTTCGCTGTTAATCTTATCAAGGATCTCGTTCAGATCCACTTTGCTTGACTCTTTGCTCTCCGAAGAGCTTGAGCTTTCTTCCTTATCCGAGTTGCTGCTTGCCGCGCTGCTCTCGGAGCTGCTGTCTGAACCGCTGCTGGAAGTGCCGCAGCCCGCAAAAACGGTAACAGCCATAAGCGCTGCGATAACAAATGAAATAACTCTTTTCATAATTAATTCCTCCGTAATAATAGAACATCTTTGTTTTTTCTTACGTACCTATTATATTATAATTTTCGATTATGTCAATAATTATGAAATTTTTGTAATGGAATTTATTGGCGCAAAGCCGCCTGTTTTGACGACTTATTCAGCCTTTTTCGGGTTATTTTACGACAATCGCCTGTTTGCCCATCTGCTCATAGCGCTCCTCCGCAAGCTCCTTTTCGAAGTGCGAAATGTTGCCGTGAGTTGAATCGGCAAAGTAGTATTCGCTGTCATCGTAGCCGATCAGCACCAGACAGTGCTCGTGCATATACCACGGAACAGTATCGCCCTTCTGAGCTTTGGCATTCTCATCCACGTAATCGACGATCCATTCGTCGAAAACATACGGCTCGTCCATATCGGTTGTAGCCCACACCATTACGGGCACGCCCTTTGAAATGTAATCCTCACAGAGCGTTTCAATAGGAACATCCTCGAGAGGATAAGCGTTGAGTTCGGAGCTTTGGTCGTCGAGATACCTGTTCATACTTTTTGCCATTGCCGGAGCGTAAACTCCCCAGCCCGCATAAGCGGTGCCGGCAAAGGCGCTGTGCATATCGGGGCCGTACTTTACGCCGTCGTCGCCTGTGATCACATATTGGCAGTTCAGATAATTGTCGGCGATAAAGTACTGGTCGACATCGAAGCCGAGCTTTCTGAGAAGCATAGTGCAGGCGTAGGTTTCGCATCCCGCCTTTAAATCATCCTGCATTATCGGCTCGACATTTTCGATCATAACCTTCCCGCCGTGTTTTTTCTCCGGCTCCGACACAGCGGACTCACCCGAGCTTTGCTTTTTGTCTGAGCTCCATAAGTTTTTCGAGACCGCAAGCGAAATTATTACGAGCAGCAAAATCACGAGCCCGAGCGAGGCTACGATTATCATTTTGTTTCTTTTTGAAGTTTTCATTGCAATCCAAACCTTCTTCCGCGCCCCTCAGCGGCAAATGCTGTTTTATGCCGAAAAGCGGAAACCGAGAAATCTTCCTGTGGTACGTTTTTCAGAGAATACTATTTTATTATGCCCAAGGAACCGAGAAGCAGAATGAACAAAAGCGCCGGCGCAACGTACTGTACCATAGCGATATAAACCATTTTACGGTTGAATTTTTCGCCGTTCTTTGTAACTTCATCGATAACATACCGCGGCTTTGCCAACCAGCCGATCAATACGCAGGTTCCGATGGCTACAATCGGCATAAGGATATTATTGCTCACGTAGTCGAAGATGTCGAGAATCTGCGCGTGTGAGCCGTTCGGAAGAAGGACGTCAAACTTCCAGATTGTGTATCCGAAGCAAACCACAATACCCAGAATCAGTCCGATAACCGTTTCGATGATCGTTGCTTTTTTTCTGCTGACGTTCGCCTTGTCGATTATGCCCGACGCGACCGCCTCCAGAATTGAAACGGAGCTCGTGAGCGCGGCAAAAAGAACCATCAGGAAAAATATGCTGCCGAAGATACGTCCCGCAACGCCCATCTCAGTGAACACTTTGGGAAGCGCGATGAACATAAGTCCCGGTCCCGCGCTTTCAAGACCATCGTTGCCGAGGAAAACGTATACGGCGGGAATGATCATTACGCCTGCGAGGAAGGCGACTAAGGTGTCGAATATTTCGATCTGGTTTACGGATTTCATAAGGTTGCTGTCATCCTTGCAGTAGGAGCCGTAGGTGATCATAATGCCCATCGCAACGCTTATGCTGTAAAAGAGCTGACCCATCGCGTCCATAACCACGTGAAGGAAATCGACAATGCCCATCCCCTCAACGTTCGGAATTACGTATTTTGCAAATCCTTCCATGCCTGTTCTTCCGTTTTGAGCGTCGCCGCCCTGTATTGTCAATGAGAAAATCGCGATTCCGATTACGAAAAAAAGCAAAACGGGCATAAGGATTTTGGACATCGCCTCAATACCCTTGTTTACTCCGCGGTAAACTACAAAACAGGTCGCCGCCATAAACAGAGCAAGAAAAATTATCGGTTCAAAATTATTGCCGATAAAGTCCGTAAAAAAGGTGTCGCCCGCTGCTTCTACCTCCTGCCCTGTGATAAAGACGACGCAGTATTTGAGCACCCAGCCGCCGATTACGCAGTAGTACGGAAAGATGATGAACGGAACCACGCCCGCCAATCCGCCGAGCCAGCCCCAGCGTTTATTGATCTTTCCGTAGGCTGTCAGACAGCTCTGTTTGGTTTTTCTGCCGATTGCGACCTCGCTGACAAGCAGCGTGAAGCCAAAGGTCAGCGCAAGAATTATGTAAACGACGAGGAACAGTCCGCCGCCGTTTTTTGCCGCAAGATAAGGAAATCTCCAAATGTTTCCCAGACCTACAGCCGAGCCCGCCGCCGCGAGCACGAACCCTATTGAGCCCGAAAAAGTGTTTCTTTTTTTCTCCATATTTCTCCCTCGATCATTGTACATTTTTAAAAATGCACTTTTTATAGTCAGGAAGATTATAACACATATTTCCCTAAAAATCCATACATTTTGAGTAGATTATATATTTATTGCCAAAGAAGAATTGATTATCCCCTGCTGTAATAAAGCAGGCACATAAATGCGACTCCCAAGAATCCTCCGATAAAGGTCCCGATAATAATTCCTGCCACCATAAAATTTTCCCTCCTGAACAGAATTTGACATTGTTTATCCATTGTATGTGCGATAATGTGATGGGTGATAAAAATGCGCACTGTGTATGTAGACGTCCTGGTCGTTGTCAATATTTTTATCGACTTTCTTCTGCTCCTGGGAACAGGACGGTTTTTGCAGCTCAAATCAAAGCTGCTTCGCCTGATTCTCGCAAGCCTGCTCGGCGGCGCCCAGAGCCTTGTCGCTCTCCTTCCCGAAATACCCGCCGCGCTGAACATTCTGCTTGACCTCCTGTTTGCTTCCGCACTGGTATTGATTGCCTTTGGAAAGGCAGATTTCAGGAGCTTTTTAAAACGTACTTTAGTATTTTTCGGGGTATCATTTTTCTTTTGCGGAATTATGGTTTTTATTTATTCCGCCTTCAGACCAAAAGGAATGGAGGTATACAATGACGTTGTATACTTTAATATTTCCCCTATCCTGCTGATTATTCTCACCTTGATCTGCTACTATATTATGCGTGTGCTGAGAAAACTAACCATGGGTGAAACAGGAAAGCGGCTATGCACCGTAAAGCTCGGTATTGCAGGCGAGGCGATCGAATTCCGCGCCGTTATCGACACGGGCTGCGAGGTAAGGGAGCCGTTTTCGGGCGAATACGTTATTATTGCCGAGAGGGAGCTTTTCGGGAATAAGCCTGTGTTAAATTTCCAAAAGAGAATTATCCCCTTCAACAGTCTTGGCGGTCAGGGAATACTTGAAGGTATCCGCGCAAGCCGGATAATTATTGACGGAAAGGAGATCTCAAACCGTGTTTACATAGGCTTGTGCAGCGGCGTATTAAAGAGCGACGTGAAGGCGATCGTGCCCTACGCGTTAATTAAAATATAGTGAGGTAATGAAAATGATAGGATTTTTGCTTAAACTGAAGCTGTGGTTTTTTGACAATGCCGTTTTTTACATAAACGGAAGCGAAACCCTTCCTCCTCCGCTGAGCAAGGCGGAGGAAGCGGCTGTGATCGAGCGGATAAGATCGGGCGACAGCCGAGCCAGAGAACCGCTTATAGTCCACAACCTCAGGCTGGTGGTATATATTGCCAAGAAGTTTGAGTCGCCGAGTGCCGGCACCGAGGATTTGATTTCAATTGGAACGATCGGGCTGATTAAAGCGGTTAACACATTTTCGCCCGAGAAGAATATCAAGCTCGCCACCTACGCCTCGCGCTGCATAGAAAATGAAATCCTTATGTTTCTCAGAAAGTCATCCCAACTCAAAAACGAGATTTCGATTGACGAGCCCCTGAACACCGACTGGGACGGAAACGAGCTGCTGCTCTGCGATATTCTGGGAAGCGACGCCGAGGAAATCGGAGACAACCTTGAATATGAGGTTGAAAAGCAGATGGTTCTGCGCGAGGTTTCAAAGCTCAACAGCCGCGAGTGCAAAATTATGGAGCTGCGGTTCGGTCTGAACGGAAAACGTGAACACACGCAAAAGCAGGTCGCCGATTTGCTCGGGATTTCGCAGTCGTATATTTCAAGGCTCGAAAAGAAAATCATCCGTCAACTGAGAACGGAGCTCGAAAAAGCAGGATAGAATTAAAGGAGCCGAGAACCGGCTCCTTTTGTCATTCCATCGAGAGAAACTGCGATTCCTCGTAAGTTATGTCGGTAGTATCCTCGGGTTCGGTTGTATCCTCGGTTTCGTCCTCGTTGCCGATGATTCCGTCGCCGTCCGAGACTTGTCCGTTGTCATACATTCTGTCCGCCTCGCTGACTACGCCCGACACAGCTTTGGTAATGCCCTCGCCGATGTCGCTTACGGTTTCCCTTCCGCCCGACACAACGGCGGAAACACCTGAGTCGACCTTTGATTTAGCGTCGTCCGCTTTTTTTGCGCAGCCCGCCAAGGAGCCGAGCAGCATTGAAGCGGCAAAGCAAACGCTGATTATTCTTTTCAAAACAATTCATCCTTTGTAATAAAAAATGGCGCCGTTGCAAAACGACACCATTATTATGCGTTTATTTTTCTGTTTTATTCGCAAGCATAACGTGCGGATACGGGATTGTGATGCTGTTTTCATCAAAGGCGTTCTTGACGTCCTCGATCAAACGGAACTTCACGGGATAATAGTCTTCCTGCTTTACCCAGATCATGGCAAAAATTTCCACACCGCTGTCGAGATGTTTTGAAACGTAAACCTTCGGCTCCGGCTCCCCGATAACCTGCGGAATATCCGCGATCACATCGTAAACAACGCTTTTTACCTTGGAAAGATTGTCCTCGTAGCTTACGGAGAATTTCACGTCGATCCTGCGCGTGCCCGCAGACGAACAGTTGATAACGTTGTTTGTGGTGAGCTTTGAATTGGGGATCGCTACGATCCTGTTGTCAAAGGTGTGGATCTGAGTGTAAAAAATCTTTATGTTGTCAACATAGCCCTCTATGTCTTCAATCCGGATCAAGTCTCCCGCCGCGATCGGCTTGTTGAACAGGACTATCATACCGCTGACGAAATTTTTGAGCGTGTCCTGAAACGCAAGGCCCGCGGTCAGAGCCGCGGCTCCGAGAGCCGTGACAAGCGAGGTTATGTCGACCTTGGCTGTGCCGAGTGCCGTGATCACCACAATGCCGTAGAAAACGACGCGGATGATCGAATATAAAAATGTTTTTGCCGTGAGATCGATTTTTGACTTGAGCAGCAGCTTTTTCACCGGAATCAGCGCGATCTTGACGACGAGCGCTCCGATAATAAGCACAACCGCAAATGACATAAAGCCCTTTACAAACGACCACAGGGCATTCTGTAGTTCTTCCATATATTACTCCTAGTCGGAAATTATTTTTTCGCCGACGATCTCGCCGTCCTTCCAAATTCTGATTACAACGTTGCCGTCCTCGTCGAAGGATACGCTCTTGCCGTTGCGCACTCCTCCCACATAGGTGCATACGTCGAGGAAATCGCCGTCCTTATCAAAGCGCGCGCCGAAGCCGTCGGGCTTGTTTTCGCTCCAGCGTCCGACATGGACGGTGCCGTCGCTGCGCCGGAAGCCTACGCCTCTGCCGCTGCGGTTGCCCTCGACCCAGTCGCCGATATAATTCGGGCTGCCCTCTTTATAGTAGCACACACCGAAGCCGTGGCGTTTATCGTCGAGATAGTCGCCGTCATAGGAGGTGATGCCTTCCGGGGTAACGGTTCTTCCCCTGCCGGTGCGGCAGTTATTATCGTCAAGCTCTCCGAAATAAGCATAGGCTCCGTTTTTGGTGTTGATAAGCGTATCGGGCTCGCCCTCCTCGGGAGTTTCCAGAATGGCAGGCTCGCTTTCTTCCTCATCACCGCCCGGGAGTTCCTCATTCTCCTCGGGAACCGCTTCACCTTCTGGCTCTGCGGCTTCCTCGGGAAATTCTTCCGCCTTGGGCTCTGCGATCTCTTCGGGAACTGCTTCAACCTCGGGCTCAGCGATCTCTTCGGGAACTGCTTCAACCTCGGGCTCTGCGGTTTTCTCGGTAATCTCTTCCGCTTTGGGCTCGGGTTCATCTATAATCAGATTGTTCGCAAGCTCTCCGAAAATATTTTTATTGGTTTTGTGAGCCTCAAACAGAATGTCTTCGATGCGGTCGTAAGCGGAATACTCCTTGGGCTCGGGTTCGGGAACGGGAACCGTCTCCTCTGAGGGAGCGGCAATATCGCCCTCGGAAAGATAATCTGCGTTTTTCAGGTTGAGCAAATCCCTGCTCATTCCCGATGAAAAGGCTTCTCTTTTTAAATCAAATCCGCCCTTCGGCTCGTTATCGGATTTATCCGCGACCTCCACGGGTTTAAAGCTCTCGTCATACCAAATCATTCCTGAGTTGGAGTAGATGAGCGCAGTGCAGCGCTTCTTTGGAATATTCATCGAGGGATACAAATCGAGAGATTCAATGCCTGTCTGCAAAAATCTTTGCAGACGGAGCACCATCAGACCGTCTGATATACGGGGATAAACCACCGCAGAGATCTCGTTTTCGAGATTTTTATTGTAGTATTCGGTTCTCAGCCAATAATGGTTTCCGCCGAAAAACTGCCTTCTGTAGACAACGCCGTTTTCTCCGTAGGATACAACGCAGTAGCCGCCGTCGGCCGAGCGCTTAACGGTTTGCACCGGACGGTTGTCAACGCTGATTTTCCACGAAAGCGGCTCGCCTGCTCGCATTGAATACGCGAGAGTACAGGGGCGGTTATCAATGATAATATCCGTTTTTTCGATTTGAGGCGAGCACTTGGCATTAAAATAATTCGCCCTTACGCCCGCCAAAGCGTCATTTTTAAAGTCGAGCTTTTCAAAGTCCGAAATCAAAACGGAATATATTATTAAATCCTTGGAAATTTTCCGCAATTTTGAAAGCATAGCTGAGTTCCTCTTTTGCTGAAACTTTTTGCCGCCAAAAGGCGATGTCTAAAAATCACGGGCGAACTCTGTCCGCCCGCGGTTAATGTGAATGTTAAGAATCAGATGGAAATTGACATTGCAACCTTGTAGAGCTTAGTGTCGAATACGCGCTCCATCTCAAGCGCTTCGTTGATATCGAGGTTTGTGATTTTGCCGCCGCGCATTACTACAACACGGTTTCCGATTCCCTTGTCGAGAAGTGAAACAGCCTCGTAGCCCATCTGGCTCGCCACGACTCTGTCGCGGAGAGTGGGAGAACCTCCGCGCTGTACGTGTCCGAGAATTGTGGCTCTCGCCTCGATGCCGAGACGGTGCTCGATGTACTTGGCGAGATCGGCAACGCCGCCTACGCCCTCGGCCACGACGATTACGAAGTGCTTTTTGCCGGTTTTCTGTGTGTTGATGATTCTTGCGATAACATCGCGCTCGATATTGAAATCAACCTCCGGAACCAGAATAGCGGTAGCGCCGGTTGCGATACCTGTCTGCAGAGCGATGTCGCCGCAGCGTCTGCCCATTACCTCAACGATCGAGCAGCGGTCGTGTGACTGCGCGGTGTCGCGGATACGGTCTACCATTTCGAGAGCAGTGTTCATAGCGGTGTCAAAGCCGACTGTGTATTCTGAGCAGGCGATGTCGTTGTCGATCGTTCCGGGAACGCCGATGCAGTTGATGCCCGCGTTGGTGAGCGCTCTTGCTCCTCTGAACGAGCCGTCGCCGCCGATTACGACAACGCCCTCGATTCCCTTGCTGCGGCAGAAATCAGCCGCGCGCTCCTGAGCCTCTTTCTTTTTGAATTCCTCGCTTCTGGCGGTGTAGAGCATTGTGCCGCCGTTGCCGATAATATCCGATACAGAACGGAGATTCATCTCTTTTATATCTCCGTTGAGAAGTCCGTTGTAGCCGCGATAGACTCCGAACACGCGCATTCCTCTGTTAATGCCCGAACGAACAACAGCTCTGACAGCCGCGTTCATACCGGGAGCATCGCCGCCGCTGGTTAAAACCGCAATACATTTTTCTGACATATCAATTCCTCCAAAGGATTTTTATAGTATTTGTTATTTACCTTTCAATTATAATACAAACGGGTGCTCTTTACAAGTGATTTTTTTAATTTTACAAAAAATATTACAAATTTTTCAGGCGCGGCTTCTATTTTGTTATAACTATTTTTCTTGACATTTTTTAACACCCGTATTATGATTAGTTTAAAGAATTAATAATAAGGTGAACATATGACAAAGCTATATCTTGCGATTCCGTGCTACAACGAGGAAGACGTATTGTGGGATTCCGCAGAGAAACTACTCAACAAGTACTATGATATGATGTCTGCCGAGACAATATCTCCCGACAGCAAAATCGTTTTTATCGACGACGGCTCAAAGGACAGGACGTGGGACATCATAAAGGATCTTCATAATCAGAACGCCATCTTCCAGGGCATTAAGCTAAGCCGCAACCGCGGTCACCAAAACGCCCTTTTGGCGGGACTTATGACGCTCAGGGACAAAGCGGACGCGGTTATTTCGATCGACGCCGACCTGCAGGACGACATAAACGTATTTGACGAAATGGTCAGGCATTACGAAAACGGCTGCGACGTTGTTTACGGAGTTCGCTCAAAGCGGGCGACCGACACGTTCTTCAAGCGCTTTACCGCCGAGGCGTTTTATAAAATCCTTAACCGAATGGGCGCAAAGGTAATCTTCAACCACGCCGATTTCCGTCTTATGAGCAGACGGGCGCTTGAGGCTTTTTCGCTATACCGCGAAACCAACATTTTTCTCAGAGGTATGGTTCCCCTCATCGGCTACAAGTCGGAAATCGTCAAATATGAGCGCTCCGAGCGTCTTGCGGGCGAAAGCAAGTATCCTCTGAAGAAAATGCTTTCTCTTGCGTGGGAGGGCATCACCTCGCTCAGCATCCAGCCTATCAGAATTATCACATGGCTCGGACTGTTCATCTTCCTGATCAGCCTTGTGATGATAATATATTCCGTAATAAGCTTCTTTGTAGGCGTCGCCGTCAGCGGCTGGGCAAGCACGCTGTGCTCGATTTGGGCACTGGGAGGTCTGCAGCTCCTCGCCATCGGCATCATCGGCGAATATATCGGCAAAATCTATCTGGAAACCAAGCGCCGCCCGCGCTTCATCGTCGACGAATACCTTGACGACGAGTCCTATTCCGAGTAAAAAAGTCAAAGCTCTTTCCGTGTTTCGGAAAGAGCTTTTTGTTTATTCTTCGGATCCGTCGGTTGTACCGTCAGACTTTTTCTTCTTTTTCAGAATTATAACTGCAATTGCCGCAGCAGCCGCCAATGCCAGCGCTCCCGCGCAGATGGCAGATGTAAATAAATATATAACCGTTCGAGTCGCCGGTGTCTTTCTTTTCCGAACCGGAGGTTTCCGCCTGCGTTTCTTCCTTCTCTGCCTCTGTGGAAGCGGCTTCGGTTTCCGGAACGCTTTCATCGTACGGCAGTCCGTAGAACTTTGCGACTCCCGCTTTCATTTTTTCGACGTTATAAAAGCCTTCGTATTCCTTTTCGGCACCGATGAGCTCGGTGTCGGGCTTGGCTCCGCCGTCAATGTCGGTTCCGTCGGAATGGACTATCTTGCCGGTGGAAGAAATCACATACGGAGTGCCGTCGGCGTAGAATCTGGGCGTGGTGTTGCAGCAGCCGCCTCCGCTGGTTTCTCCGAGAATAGCCACTCCCGCGTCCTGCGCCTGACAGGGCAGCATATTTGCGGCGGAATATGAGAGCTTTGTTGTGAGGATCGCAAAGTTCAGATCATACTTCAGAGCGTCGTCATTTTCATCGGTTTTGCCGTCAAGATTTTTGTCGATCGGGTAATCGATGACGAACGTTTTGCCGGTGAGAACATTTCCCATATACTGCTTGGCTTCCGGCCTCATCATCTTCAGCATATAAGCGCATACGCTGAGTGCGCCTCCCTTGTTTGTGGAAATGTCGACGATAAAGTTCTTTACCCCGTTATCCTTGGCAAAATCAAGAGATTCCTTGAAAGCATTGACAGCGGGAGGAAGAAAATCATCGAAAACAAAAATCACGGTATCGTCAGTGCGGTAGAGGCTTGCGCAGTCCCACATCTTCACCATTTCCAGGTTGTCGAAGGCAAGCTTCTTCTGATAGGAGGCTCTGCCTCTTATGCGGTCGGTTGTTGCCTTTTCGGATCTTATTGCCAGAACCTTATCGAGGTCGGAATAGGTTTTGTCGGAAAAGTTCTTATCCACCGTATCCTTCAGGGTTTGCAGATTAAAATCTTTGACCTGCTTTTGCATTCCGTGGGTGAGATTTGTGTGTCCTCCGTCGTCGAGATAGGCGTTAAGAACGCTTACTCCGATGCAATACTCCTCGTAGTTTTCCGAGAGGAGCATTTTTTTGATTTTCGCGGTTGCCTCGCTGTAGTTATCCATGGTTTTGTCGAAGCCGTCTTTTTCAATGCTTTCCGAGAGCACCGCCTTTGAGGGCTTTCCGTAGCAGCAATCCATCACGAAGCACATCTCGCTGTAGGAGAACTCAACCATCGCTTTGCTTCTTTTTGCCTCGTACTTGCTGTAGGTGTTGCCGGCTCCGTAGACAGACATACTTTTTACGAACATCAGCTCGCCGTTTTTGTAGATGAGCGCGCTGTAGCTGTCGGCAAAAATGTCGTTCAAGGTACAGTAAGGCATATATGCTTTGCCGTCGGAGGCGACAATGTCGATATTGTATTTTTTGAGGTTAAGCTCCATCGCTTTTGAAGAGTCCGTTAATTTGCAGCTGTTTGTCGTACTGAAGAAATCAAACGTTTCGTCTTTGGTCTGCATAGTGCCGGCGCTCACAAAGCTTTCGCAGTTATCACAGGCAATGGTGTCTTTTTCAGTGTCGATAATCAGGCTGTAGTTGTTTCTTTTCAAGGTGAACACGCTGCCGCCGTCATTGGAAAATTCGGTCTTTTCTTTAAAAAGCATTTCCAGATAGTCGGCTACGCTCACGAAAGGGACCTCCGGAAGATCAGAGCGGAACAGACAGGTGTACTTCGTCTCATCGGAGCTGTCCTCAAACTTTACGTTCAGCTCCTTTTTTTCGTAGCTCGGTTTGCCGTCTGCCTCGGCTCCCGCAGGCAAAAGCGCGGCGAACGATAAAAGCATTGAAGCGGCAAGCAGCACAGACAATATTTTCTTCATTGAATCTCCTCCCCAAGACTTGCGGACACGGGTTTTACGGCGCGGATCCGAGTTGATTTTATTATATCAAACCCCCGATAAAAAGGCAATAATAACGGGGCGGATAATCAAAAAAATCTCCCCTGCATTTTTGGTTATCGTAAAAATCTACAAAAAGTGGTAAAAAAAAAGGCGAATGTATCTATTATGCGAAATTCTTTGAAAATTTAGCGGTTTTTATTGACTTTGGCTCGATTATCAGTATAATTATTTAATGTGTAAAACTATATTTTAGTATATAAAAAATGGTTGATGTTAAAGGGAAAACAATATGGAAACTTCAATTTTAACCAGACTGAACAGAACCTGCAGCGAGTACTCTGAAAAGGTAATGTTCAAAGACGAAAACAATCAGATTACTTTTGCCGAATTCAACAGACTTACAAAGGCTGTGGGAAGCTATCTGGCGGCAAAGGTCCCCTGCGGAGCCCCGGTAGCGGTAATGTCGGGCAGACATATCTACACTCCCGCCTGCTTCCTCGGTGCAGTCCGCGCAGGCTGCTTTTACGCTCCCATGGACGGCGATATGCCAAAGGCCCGTCTGAACCAGATTCTCGGCGTTATCAAAGCGCAGTTTATGCTGGTCGACAGAGCTCACCTCGAAACCGCTCAGGCTCTCGATTTTGACGGAGAGCTGATCGTGGCGGAGGATATCTTCGGCACCGAAGCCGACGAGGCTTTGCTCGCCCGGAGAGAGGCAACCCTGCAGAACACCTCTCCCCTCTATGTGATTTTCACCTCGGGCTCAACAGGCGTTCCCAAGGGCGTGATCACCTCTCACCTTTCGCTGATGTGCTACATTGACGCGGTGGCAAAGGTACTTTCGATCAACGACTCCGACATTCTCGGCAACCAGAGCCCGCTCGACTACATCGCGGCGGTAAGGGACATTTATCTTCCTGTCAGCTTCGGCGCCTCGACCTACGTTATCCCGAAGAACGAATTTGCTGTTCCGACCACTCTGTTTGAAACGCTCAACCGCGAAAAAATCACGGCGCTGTGCTGGAGCGTGGCGGGCGTTGAGCTTCCCGCAAAGCTGGGAGCTTTTGAAGTCGGAAAGCCAGAGTATCTCAAAAAGCTCTGCTTCTCAGGCTCGGTAATGCCCTGCAAATATCTCAAAATCTGGCAGGAGAACCTGCCCGACGTGCTCTATGTCAATCAGTACGGTCCCACAGAGGCTACCGCCTCCTGCACCTACTACGTCGTCAGCGAGAAGGTCGACGACGACACGGTGCTGCCTATCGGCAAGCCCTATGACAACTACCGCGTAATGCTCCTCAACGAGGACAACACCGCAACAAAGTTCGGCGAGACCGGCGAGATCTGCGTAAGCGGCCCGATCCTGGCGCTCGGCTACTACGGGAACGCGGAGCAGACCGCAAAATCATTCATTCAGAATCCGCTCAACGAAAACTACCGCGAGCTGATTTATAAGACAGGCGACCTCGGCAGCTTCGCTTCCGACGGCACTTTGCTCTTCCACGGAAGAAAGGACCGTCAGATAAAACACCTCGGCCACCGGATCGAGCTCGGCGAAATCGAGGAGACCGCAAAAAAGGTTGAAGGCGTTACAGACTGCTGTGCGCTTTACAATAAAGAAAAAGCCACCCTCTACCTTTTCTACACAGGTCAGGCGACCTCGAAGGAAATTGTACTTTATTTCAGACAGAATATGCCTGCGTTTATGGTTCCGAGAAAGCTGGTTAATCTTGAAAAGCTTCCCACGCTTCCCAACGGAAAAACCGATATGCAGACACTGAAAACCTACTTCAAATAATAAAGGAGAATCATCATGGAAGAATTAATGCAGATTTTGGAAGAACTCAGACCCGACGTTGACTTTGAAAACGAAACCGCTCTCATCACAGACGGCGTTCTCGACTCCTTTGATATCGTAGCGCTGGTCGGCGAGCTCAACGACGCTTTTGACATTGAGATCAAACCCAACAACCTTGTTCCCGAAAACTTCAATTCGGCTAAGGCTATGATGGCGCTCATCGAGCAGCTTCAGGATGAATAATATATGAATACAGAGTTACTGTGCTCTCTTTCAACCCGCCTCGACACCCCCTCCTATATCTTTGATTTGGATGAGTTCAAGAAGCGGGCTGATTTAGTGCGCAAATATTTCGGAGATAAAACCGGGCTTTGCTTTTCGATTAAGGCAAACCCGTTTCTTCTGGGCAGGCTTCCCGAGGTCTTTGACAAGATCGAGGTTTGCAGCCCCGGAGAACTGACCGTCTGTGAAAAAACAGGCGTTGATATGAGCAAAATCATCTTTTCCGGCGTCAACAAAACCGCAAAGGATGTTCACCGCGCCGCTGACGACGAGGTCGGAACTTTTACCGCAGAGAGCCGTCTGCACGTTAAGCTCATTAACGACGAGGGCGTCGCAAGAGGAAAGGTCTTCCCCGTTCTGCTCCGCGTCACCGACGTAAAAGGCGGAAGCCAGTTCGGTATGGAGGAGCCCGAGGTTCTCGACATCATCAAAAACAGAGCCGACTTCAAGGGCATCGAGATCGTGGGCGTACACTACTTTACAGGTACTCAGAAGAAAAAGGCAAAGCCGATCGTCAGGGAGCTTGACTATCTCAGCGAGCTGATCGACCGCGTTGAGAACGACCTCGGTTTCACGATCGAGCGCGTTGAATACGGCACCGGACTTGCCGTTGACTACTTTGATAAGGACGCGGACAAACTTGAGGAGGAACGTCTTGCCTCCGTTTCGGAAAAAATCCGCGAGCTGTCCGAAAAAGCCTCGCTCACCGTTGAAATGGGCAGATTTTTCGCCGCGCCCTGCGGTTATTATCTTACCCGCGTTATCGACGCAAAAACCAACTACGACATCAACTATGTGATCGTCGACGGCGGCCTTAATCAGCTGAAATACGACGGACAGCTTCAGGGAATGCAGATCCCCCGAATTGTTCATCTTAAGGATAATCCCGCCAAGGGCGATGTGCGCCCGTGGACGCTCTGCGGAAGTCTTTGCACGACTGCGGACATTCTTGCAAGAAACGCGGAATTTGATACGCTTGAAATCGGAGATATTCTTGTTTTCTGCCGCACGGGAGCTTATTCCGTAACAGAGGGTATGGCTGTGTTCCTCAGCCGCGAAATGCCCGTTGTTTCGGTTTATTCCGAGAAGGACGGACTGCAGGTCATCCGTGAAATGCTTTATTCCGACGTATTCAACACCCCTGCAATCTAAACAATTGGAGTTGTTTTTGTGTTATTTGACATCACCTATACTTCACTGAATTTCATATTCTTTGTGCTTGTCACAATGCTGTTCTATTTCGCGCTTCCGCTGAAGAAGCAGAAATGGACCGTACTTCTTGCGGCAAGTATGTTCTTTTATGCCGTTGCGGGCTACCGCTTTGCTTATTACATTCTGTTCACCTCGCTGTGCACGTATTTGATCGCGCTTTGGATCGAGAAGGTGTCGATCGCCTCGAAGGCGACGCTTAAATCCAAAAAAGGCGAATGGGACAGAAATCAAAAAAAGGCGTTTAAAAACCGTACCAAGGTTCAGATGCGCCTGATTATGACACTCGCGCTGGTAATCAACTTCGGCATTCTGGCATTCCTGAAATACTACGACTTTTTCGCGGGCAGCCTTAACGATATACTCGGAAGTTTCGGGATCGGCTTTTCCGCGGCAACGCTTAACCTTGCGCTGCCGATCGGTATTTCCTTCTACACCTTCCAGTCGATGGGCTACATCATCGATGTATACCGCGAAAAAACTCCCGCGCAAAAGAATCCCTTAAAGATGCTGCTGTTCGTTTCGTTCTTCCCTCAGATCATCCAGGGACCGATAAGCATTTACGACCAGCTTGCGCATCAGCTTTACGAACCGCACAAATTTGACTTCACACGCGTCAAGCACGGTATGGAGCTGATTTTGTGGGGCTTTATGAAAAAGCTCATCATCGCCGACAGGGCTGCTATCGCAATTCGCACGGTAAGTCCTACAGTAGGCGGAGAAATATCACTCAGCAATGCTATTTCCACATACAGCTCCTACAGCGGAACCACGCTGACGGTCGTTATTTTGCTGTATGCCATTCAGCTTTACGCCGACTTCTCGGGCGGTATCGACATCTCGCGCGGCGTCGCTCAGATTTTCGGAATAGATATGATCGACAACTTCAAGCGCCCGTACTTCTCGAAGTCAATCAACGAATACTGGCGCAGATGGCATATTTCGCTCGGCGCGTGGCTTAAAAACTACCTCTTCTACCCCATCGCGATGTCGGGTGTGTTCCTCAACGCGAGCAAGAAGATGAAAGGCACCCGCTTCGGCAAAACCGCCGCAGGAAGCCATATCGCAAAGGTGCTTCCCACAAGCGTCGCGTCGCTGATAGTATTCCTCGTTGTAGGTATCTGGCACGGCGCCGACTGGAAATATGTGGCGTTCGGCGTTTGGAACGGCGCCATTATTATGCTGAGCATTCTGCTGCAGCCCGTATTTGACATCATCGTCGATAAGCTGCACATCCGCAGAGAAAGCCTTTGGTACAGTCTGTTCCAGATTTTCAGAACCTTTATCGTGGTTCTCGTTGGATATGTTTTCGATGTTGCTCCCTCGTTTGCAACCGGTATGGAAACGATCGGAAAGTTCTTTACAGATCAGAATTTCGTTCAGGCATTCGATGAGCTGCAAGGTCTGGGACTGATTCTTCCCGATGTCATCGTAATTGCCATCGCAACCGTTTTCCTGTTTATCATAAGCCTGATACAGGAAAGACACGCCGATACGAACATAAGAACCATGCTCGACAGCAAGCCGTTTATTCTGCGCTTTATTCTGATTTACCTAGGAGTAATGGCGGTTATTATCTTCGGCATTTACGGCTCGGGCTACAGTGCAGCTGATTTTGTATATATGCAATTTTAACCGATTCAGAGGCAGGTTTTATGGAGAAAAAAACAAAGAAAAAGCTATACGCAACACGCACGGTTAAGCTCGGATGCTTTTTTCTGGCGCTGATTTTGTCAATAGGCATACTTCAGGGCTATCTTCTGAGAAGGCTCGACCATAACAGCATTCGTCTCGACGGCTTTTACCTTGAGGAAAAAGGCTCGCTTGACGTTGTGTTCCTCGGTGCAAGTGAGATGTATACGGGCATTTCGGCCGGATACGCTTATGAAAAATACGGCTTTACCAGCTTCCCTTACGCAACCGAGTCGATCACTGCCGACGGCACAATGCTTGCACTGAAGGAGATTCTCAGAACTCAGGATCCTCAGCTTATTGTAATCGATCCTAACGCCTATCTTTACGGCTTTGATTCCAACGAAACTCATGAAGGCCATATTCACAAGCTCGTTGACAACATTCCGCTTTCGGAGAATAAAATAGATTATATCACCAATCACGTTTCTTCCGATCAGTGGCTTGAATACTATATGCCTCTTATAAAGTACCACAGTATCTGGAGCGAATATCCCGATCCGATAAGAAGAGTTGTTTCAAAGGTCAAGCAGGATATCCGCGGAACCTCATATTTGAAGGGCTTCCGCACAACGACAAAAATCTTTAAACCGGATCAGGAGCTTGAAAAATACAAGCCTATCCAAGAAAACGGAAAAATAGAGCTGCAACCCACTCTTGACAAAAAATACCGTGAGCTTCTGCAGTTCTGCAAGGATAAAGATCTGAAGGTTGTGTTTATGCGCACTCCTCACGTAGTTGACAAAACCACCAGGAACCGCGCAAAGCGCACCAACCGCGCGGCGGAAATCGCTAACGAGTACGGATTTGATTTTATCAATGTTGAGCACGACATTGATAAAACGGGAATTGATCTTTACAACGATTTCTATAACCTTGACCATATGAATATCTACGGAACCGTTAAAATGACGGACTATATAGGCAATATTCTCACAACGAAGTACGGAGTCAAGGGCAAAGAGCTCAGTGAAAAGAACAAGGAAAACTGGGAAAAATCCGCCAAGTGCTTTGATCAGCTTTACAAATACTGCGATTATCTGATCAAAGAAAAGAAAGAAATGGTTCAAATCGAAGAGGATGTCAACACCCTCTCCGAAATAAGCAAATACTAACTTAACAGCGCATCCGAGAGATGCGCTGTTTTTTTGCTTAATTCAAATATTTTTATCTTATTTTAATTGTGTTTTTAATGATATTGTGATAAAATTAAGTTTAAGACTTCTGAGGAGGGAGAATATGAATTTAAAACGGTTGGAGAACAGAAATACATCTGCCGATATAATAAGAATTGTCGCGGTTTTCTTTGTAATGTCGGTACACTTTCTTTTCCACACCTACGGTTACAATCCCGAACTGAAAGGCAACGACGGTTTTTATTTCAGACCCGTCGGAGGACTGGGACCGATTGATGGAATTATCCAGGCGGCGCAAACCGGAGACGCCGATATGCTTAACGGACCGCTGATTTATCTTATGATAATGATGAAGGTTCTGTTTTCCGCCTGTGTTCCGCTGTTTTTATTGCTTACGGGTTATCTGATGAGCGGAAAAACCCTGAGCAGAAAGTATTACAACGGCATACGCAAAACGCTTATCATCTTTGTGCTGGCGAGCCTTATCTGTATGTGCTTCAAGTCCATTCACGATGTCAAGGCAGCGAAGAACGCTTTTTACGCGGGAGATTTTGAAAAGATGTTTGAGGCAATACACGCCTCGGGCAAATACGAATTCAGAAATTACCTGCTGAGTATTTTTGATTTTTCCGGCGCGAACTATTCCTGGTACGTCGAAATGTATATCGGACTGTTTTTGCTGGCTCCGTTTCTTAATCTGGCGTACAACAAGCTGGAAACGCAGCGCAGGAAACAGGTTCTTTTGGCGACCTGCATCTTTCTGATGATCCTCCCCTCTCTTTTCAATATTTTTGAATTCGGCACCGGAGATTGGTGGATCAAGCCATCCTCCGACGCTCACTACCAAAAGCTTCTTCCCTCGTTCTGGATGAGCTCTTACCCCATCGCCTACTACTTTGTCGGCGCGTATATCCGCGAATACGGCATTAAACTGAAAACACGCTCAATGCTGCCGCTGTTCTTTATTTCGCTGTTCCTGTTTACGATGTTTAACTTCTACCGCAGCTACGGCGGAACCTTCAAGTCCGGCGACTGGAATTACTGGTTTGGTTTTCAGCCGTTTGCAATTTCGGTGATGCTGTTTACAATGATAATCCGCATCAACTCAAACAACTGGAAAACGCCTGTCAGATTTTGCCTTTGGAAGGTTTCCGACCTGACTTTCGGAATGTACTTGCTCTCGTTTATATTTGACAAGCTGATTTACACCGAGCTGAACAAAAATTTCGATTCGATATTCGACAAGCTGCCATACTATTTCGTCACGGTTCCGCTTTGCTTTGTCTGCTCGCTAGTTGCATCGATTATTGTTAATCTGGCGGCAAAAGGAATTATAATTCTTTATGAGAAAATAAAGGCGTTCGTTATCAAGCAAAGAGAACGCGACGACAAACAAAAATGGCAGGATATTCTGTTCGTTCTTCTGCTCATCGGCGCGGTTATTTTCTCACTTTGGAAAACGCAGTACGGCTTCGGCGGAGACGACGAACCGTTCTACCTCACAATCCCCCATCGCCTTATCAAGGGCGACGCGCTGTTCCGCGATGAGTGGAACCTTACGCAGATGAGCTCGATTCTGCAGCTCCCGTTCGTGTGGGTTTACACGATGATCACGGGAAACACAGACGGAATCATTCTGGCGTCGCGCATATTCTACGTATTTGTTCACGCGTCAGCTTCAACGCTGATCTATATCAAGCTCCGCAAATACGGATATATTTCCGTATTCTGCACCGTTCTGTACTTCCTGTTTACTCCGTTCAACATTATGGCGCTCAGCTATGACTCTATGGGTATGGGACTTGTGGCGCTTTCGGGAGTTCTTATCGGAACCGCCGACTACAGCAAGAAGCTGCAGATCATTTTCAGCGGACTGTGCTTTGCGGGCGCTGTACTTTGCTGTCCGTATCTCGCGCTGGCGTATGTTCTTTTTCTTGTATGCGTGGGAATCCACCTGCTTTTCAGGAAAAAGAAGCTCAACTTTGTTCTCTGCAGCGATATGTTCAGCCTGAAAACTCTCCTGTTTTTCACGATCGGAGCGGGAATAATGGCAGTGATTTTCCTGTTGTTTACGCTTCCGAGGATCGGAATCAGCGGACTGCAGGAAAACCTTCCGTATATGCTCAACGATCCTCAGCATCCTTCAGTCAACGCCGGCGAAAGGATCGGCAAATACTTCGAGTCCATCTTCAAGATGCAGCCAAACTTCAAATATGCCGTATACAGCTACTGCGCAACGGCACTTGTTATGATAATTGACCGCAAGCGCAGACTGCACCGCTCGGTGTATCTGATAATTACCTCGGGAATCGTAGTGTTCTCCTACATCCTGCTCATAGACAAGCTGCATAAAAGCACCTATAACTCGATAATGTTCCCGATGATATTCCTGGGCATAACCTCGTATATTCTCTGCAAAAACAAACCGAGGGAGCTTTTTGCCGGATTGTTCGTGCACGGGATAGTATATTCGTTCTGTGTGTACTACACATCAAATCAGTATTTCTACGTTATTTCAATGGGCTTTGCTGCGGCAAATATAGCGAGCTTTGTTTTTCTCGCTCAGCTCATCAGGGAAATGCGCGAAACCCCCGACAATATCACCTACGCTCTTTGGATCAAGCGATTAAGCTTTGTGTGCGCGGCTCTGGTTATCGTGCTGCAGGGCAGCTTCCAGATTTACTCCAAGGCGCACCACGTTTTCTGGGACAGCGAACCCGATAAATTAAAGGAAACTATAACGCAAGGTCCGGCAGCGGGAATAAACACCGTAAAGGCAAAAGCGGATCAATACAACGAAATATACTCCGATTTGTCGCATTACTGGTCGGTTCCCGATGATAACCTTCTCATTCTGACGAACCGCACCTGGACATATCTTGCCGCCGATATGCCATACGGAACGTTTTCGGCGTGGCTCTCAGGAGAAAATGCGAACAGCATTAACCGCCTTAAGGATTTCTACAGCATCAATCCCGATAAAAAGCCAAAGTACATTTATGTGCCGAAGAATTCCAAATGGAATATCAACTGGCTGATGTCAACGCTTTTGGATTTAGGCTACACAAGCACCAAATCAAAAGCGGGATATATGCTCAAAAAAGTCGAGAATTAAAAAATCAAACCGGTCGGACAAAAGGCTTAATACCATAGAGCCGGTTGCCGGCCGGCTTTGCTTTGTATGCAATTTGCTTCTGTAAATTTCATACAAAATCCGATTATAAAACAGCAAAAGATAAGAAATTGAAATTCTTGTAATTTGCTCTGATTTATGGTATGATATTTGTGAATAGGTTAATTTATACGGCCTTTCAAATAAACAAATTAATTGCTGTGGAGGGATTAATTATGGATGATAAGAAGCTTTTCGCCGCTTGGCTGGAAAACGCAACGGACGATAAGGACCTTACGGAAGAACTCAAAAGCATAGAAAATAATGATCAGGAAATTTACGACCGTTTTTACACTGCACTTAAATTCGGCACCGCCGGACTCAGAGGCGTTATCGGCGCCGGCACAAACAGAATGAATATTTATGTTGTACGCCAGGCAACTCAGGGACTTGCCAACTATGTGCTCAACAAGTACGGCAAGGGCGCTGTGGCGATTTCGCACGACAGCAGAATCAAGGCAGATTTGTTTATGAACGAGGCGGCGAGAGTATTGGCTGCCAACGGAATCAAGGTTTATATTACAAGCGAGCTGCAGCCCACACCTGTGCTCTCCTATCTGGTGCGCTACTTCAAGTGCCAAGCAGGTATTATGGTTACAGCCAGCCACAACCCCGCAAAATACAACGGCTATAAGGCCTACGGCGAGGACGGCTGTCAGATGACCGACGCAGCTGCCGCCGCGGTTTACGACGAGATCCAGAAGCTCGATATGTTCAAAGACGTTAAGCTTGCCGACTTCGATGAGGCGATCGCTAACGGTATGATCGAATATGTTGACGACAGCGTTTACGACACATATCTTGAAAAGGTGCTTGAGCAGCAGGTCAATCCCGGCATCTGCAAGGGCGCTGAACTCAAGGTCGTCTACACTCCTCTCAACGGCTGCGGCAACAAGCTCGTAAGAAAAGTGCTCGGCAAAATCGGCGTTGAGGAAGTTGAAATCGTAAAGGAGCAGGAGCTGCCCGACGGCAACTTCACCACCTGCCCCTATCCCAACCCGGAAATCCAGGAAGCTCTGCAAAAAGGTCTTGAGCTCTGCGAAAAGGTCCAGCCCGACCTGCTTCTTGCTACGGATCCCGATGCAGACAGAGTCGGTATCGCGGTCAAGGATTACGACGGCAGCTATCGCCTGATTACGGGAAACGAGGACGGCGTTATGCTGACAAACTACATCCTCTCCTGCAAAAAGGAAGCAAACACGCTGCCCGAAAAGCCCGTTGTGGTAAAGACTATCGTAACCACCAAGCTCATCAACAAGCTCTGCGAGAAGTACGGCTGTGAGCTCAAAAACGTTCTGACAGGCTTTAAATACATCGGTGAGGTAATTCTCGGCCTTGAACAGAAGGGCGAAGAGAACCGCTATCTGTTCGGTTTTGAGGAGAGCTACGGCTATCTGTCCGGAACCTATGTAAGAGATAAGGACGCTGTTGTCGCCTCAATGCTCGTTGCCGAGATGGCGGCTTACTATAAAAAGCAGGGCAAATCACTTGCCGAGGTAATCGACGGACTCTATGAGGAATTCGGCTACTATCTCAACAAGACCTTCGCGTTTGAATTTGAGGGCGCAGCAGGTATGCAGAAGATGGCAGATATGATGACAGCTGTCAGAGAGAACCTGCCTGCGGAAATCGACGGATACAAGGTCGTTAAGGTCAGCGACTACCTGCTCAAGAAGGAAAAGGATCTCGTTACTGGCGAAGAAACCGACATTACGCTTCCGACCTCGAACGTAATCACCCTCAACCTTGAAAACGACAATGCCGTGATCATCCGTCCCAGCGGCACAGAGCCAAAGATCAAGCTCTATGTGACTGCTGTAGGAAAAACCAAGGACGACGCGCTCAATGTTTGCGACGGACTTGTAAAATCGGCTGAGGAAATCCTCGGACTGTAAGCATTTAATATAATATTTAAAAAACGGAGCTTAACGGCTCCGTTTTTCTTTATAGTATTGCCGCGCTCTTTTTAAGAGCGCATTTTTTTCGTTCTTCAGCGTTCCGTCGATTACTTCATCGAGAAGCGCGTTGAGAGTTTCGCCTATTTCTCTGCCCTTGAACAGGTCCATACCTATTATATCTTTGCCGTTTACCGCCAAATCCTTTAATTGATAGCACTGATCCTCGGACAAAATTCTTTCAAACGCCTCCTCTGCCCTATCTACTCCCGCGAGCTTTTCGGCTCGCAGATACTCGGACTGAGCTGCGATGTCGGCGCGCTGGATCTTGAACAAACGGCGCATATTATCCTCTCCCAGCTTTTGAAGCGTACGCCTGACCTGCTTTTGCGAACCGTCAAAACGGATGTCGTGCGAGAGGATCAGCAAAAGGCAGTTATCTATAAAGCTGTTCGGAAAACGCAGCCGGCGCAGGATAGATTCGGAAATCCAGGCACTGATTTGCTGGTGCCCTTTGAAATGGTCCGTGCCGTTTAAATCCGTTGTGCGAGCACGCGGTTTTCCAATATCGTGAAGCAGCATTACGATGCGCAGAAGCGGATCGCTGTCAATCGCCGCGACAGTATGAACGATATGCTGCCATACGTCATGGCGGTGGTGAGGGCTGCGCTGAGGAAAGTCAAAGGTTTCGATCAGCTCCGGAACAAAAACCGCAAATACATCGCGGTAATCGCTGAGGATCGCAAGCGCGTTTTTGCCTATCAGTATTCCGATGAGCTCATCCCTGATACGCTCCGCCGCAACGTTGTTTAGCAGCTCCGCGCAGCTGTGCACCGACTTTGAGGTGGCTTCTTCAATTTTAAAGCCGTAGGCCGAGGCGAACCTGAGTGCGCGAAGTATTCTCAGCGCGTCCTCGTGAAAACGTCTGTCGGGATCGCCTACGCAGCGAAGGAGGTTGTTTTTTAAATCCTCCGCACCGCCGAACGGATCGATTATTCCGTCCGTGCCGTTGTAAGCCATCGCGTTGCAGGTGAAATCACGGCGGGATAAATCAAGTGTGAGATTATCGGTAAAAGTCACGCTCTCGGGATGTCGGTTATCCGAATATACTCCGTCGACGCGGTAGGTCGTGACCTCAAAAAGCTCTCCTTCGACCATAACAGCGAGAGTTCCGTGCTTCAAGCCGAAATCCAGGGTTTCATACTCCTTGAAAACCTGAAGCATTTCTTCGGGCTTGGCGCTTGTACATATATCCCAGTCGTGCGGAGTAAGCCCCATCAAGGCATTGCGCACACAGCCTCCGACAGCGTAGGCTTCAAAGCCGCTCGCCATCAGCGCGTTGATCACGCGTTTCGGCTTGTCGGGAATTTCGATTAGCATATTATCACTTTTTTCCGTAAATTTTATTTTTGTTTTTCTCGATCATTTTATCGGCGATATTGTATAGAACGTTGAAAAGAACCAAAGTCGCCGCCGAGAAAATGCAGAACATAATCATTGCATTCTGTCCCAGACAGGCAAGCATAAAGAGCTTTGAAAAGAATACGAAGGCAATTCCGAGTCCCGCCACACTGAGCGCGAGCATTGTTCCGCGGAGCGCGTTGAACGGGATCGACAGTCTTACGATCAGCATCAGGCAGATAAACGAGGTTATATACACAGCGATTGTCGAAAGCTCCGCCTGAGAAATGCCGGTCACCCTGTTAAGCGCAGCGGTAAGAATAACATTCAGCACCACGCATATCGCCGCGGGAGCCGCGCGTGCTATGATATTAAACGTAAAGTTGCCGCGCACGATGCTTTTGTTTGGCTGCAAGGCGAGCACAAATGACGGGAAACCTACCGTCAGCGCACCGATGAGCGAAAGCTGGAGAGGCTGGAACGGATAGGTAAGCCGTGAGAACATAAAGAACAGCGCAAGTGCGATCGAATAAATCGTCTTGACGAGATAAAGCGATGAGCTTCGCTCCACGTTATTGATGGTCCTTCTGCCCTCTGCCACTACCTCGGGCATTGAAGCGAAGTCGTTGTTTACGAGGACGAGCTGTGAGACGTTTCTCGCAGCCTCGCTTCCGGACGCCATAGCCACCGAGCAATCGGCTTCCTTGAGCGCCAGAACGTCGTTTACGCCGTCGCCTGTCATAGCCACCTTATGACCGTGATCCTTGAGCGCGATTACGAGCTTTTTCTTCTGAGCGGGAGTAACTCTGCCGAATACGTTACAGCGCTCTGCCGCCTCGTAAAGCTGCTCGTCTGTGGTAACGGTGGTCATATCAATTGCGTTTTCAGCGCCCGCAATGCCTGTGTCGAGCGCGATATTCTGAACGGTTTTTACGCTGTCGCCCGAGATGACCTTGAGCGTAACGCCCTGCTCTTTAAAGTAGTTTACGGTTTCGCAGACGTTGTCGCGCAGCTTGTCCTTGATGAGAATGAGCGCCATCGGGCGAAGATCCCCGGGCAGCTTTCCGCTCTCGACTTTGTTTTCCGAGCAGCCGAGAACGAGTATTCTTACAGTTTCCCGAACATTGTTTATAGCGTCGTAAACCTCGCGGTATTTTTCTTTATCAGAAAATACAAACTCAGCAGCACCGATAATGTAGGTTTTGCCGCCCTCAAAGTTGCCGCCTGACCACTTTGTTTCGGAGGCAAACGGCACGAAGTTTTCGCACTGTACCGCTGGCGCGCCGCTTGCATAATCGCTGACTGCCTGCAGCGTGGCGTTTATTTCCTCGCTTGCCGCAACAACAGAGGAAAGCGCGGTCTTTATTTCGTCATCAGTTCCGCTAAATCGAATCACTTCGGTAACATCCATTGACTCCGCCGTGAGAGTACCGGTTTTATCAAGACAGACGACGTCTACTCTCGCAAGAGTTTCAATGCAGTACATCTCATTCACAAGAACCTGCTTGCGCGACAGACGGATGACGGACACCGCGAGAACGGTACTTGTAAGCAGGATCATTCCGCCGGGGATCATACCTACAAGAGCACCGACGGTTGAAACAACAGTATCGTAGAACGACTGATGATGGATGAAATAGTTGCTGACAAACAGCAAAGCGCCTATCGGGAAAATTATGGCGGTGCAAAGGTTAATAATAAACTTGAAGGATCTGAGGATCTGCGAGTTGTTTTTCTTTATGTACTTGGCTTCGTTGTTGATCTTCGCGGCATAGCTGTTCTCACCTACTCTGTTGACTTGGCAATAACAGCCTCCCGCCGAGATAAAGCTGCCCGAAAGCAGCTCGTCGCCTTCGTTTTTCTCTATCAAGTCAGACTCGCCCGTAAGCAGGCTCTCGTTTGCCTTGCAGTTGCCCTGAACAACTATACAGTCCGCCGGAACCTGATTGCCTCTGGATAGGATAATAATATCGTCGATTACAAGCTGGTCCTTGGAAAGCAGAACTGTTTTGCCGTCACGAAGTACATTGAGCTTGCTCTCGGTGAGAATTGTCAGTCCGTCTACACTTTTTTTGGATCTGATTTCCTGAACTATTCCGATTACAGTATTAAACAGAACAACGCCTATAAAAAGAAGGTTCTTGAACGAACCGACAAGCAGCAAAGCGACAAACAGAATAACGTTTATCAGGTTGAACAGCGTACATATATTGTCGATAAAAATCCGCTTAATCGATTTTGTTTTGACCGTAGAAGCGGTGTTGATCATCCCCGCTTCTACACGTTCGGCAACCTGTTCGGAGGTCAGGCCTATGATTTTTTCGTTTCCCTTTTCCATCAAGACACCTCAAATTGAAAATAAAACCTTTTTAAAAAAATAATAGAAAAAAAGCATCGGCTGCGCCGGTTTTCAATTTATTTTCCCAATACTTTAATATTGAAAAAACTCTTTAACAACATTATAAATGCAAATAATAATAAAGGCAACAGAAAGGGGTGAATTTTTTGAAAAAATATGCAAAATTTTTTACAGTTGCTTTAATCGGCGCGATCATTATCCAGTCTGCCGCGATTCCCGTATTTGCTGATGAAACTGACACGGTATATCTGGGCGGTCAGCCCTTTGGAGTAAAGTTTTTCAGCGACGGCGTAATGGTTGTTGAGCTGGAGGATTTCTATAATAACGGCAGATATATCTGTCCCGCGCGCGACGGAGGCCTGGAGATAAACGACGTCATAAAGGAAATAAACGGGCAGACTGTGCGCACCAACGAGGACGTGCAGCGAGTTATTTTTCAATGCGGCGGCGAGCCTTTGAAACTAACGGTAGAGCGCGGCGGCAAGGAGCTTATTAAAACAATAAATCCCAAAAAGAATGCGTCCGGAGTTTATGTTTCGGGAGCGTGGGTACGTGACAGCTGCGCCGGCATCGGGACAGTCACCTTCTATGACGGGGAAAACGGCTGCTTTGCGGCGCTCGGTCACGGAATCTGCGACAATGACACCTCGGCACTGATGCCGCTCGGAAGCGCTGAGGTCGTAAGCGTGGACATCAGCTCCGTGACAAAAAGCTCAACAGGAAAGGCCGGCAGCCTTAACGGCTGCTTCAGCGACAAAACCCTCGGCAGCCTTACAAAAAACACAAATTGCGGAGTTTTCGGAAAAACCGAAGGTGAAATACCGCAAAACGGAAAAAAGCTTGAAATCGCCGAAAACGGTGAGATCGAGGTCGGAAAGGCTGAGATGTACACCACTATCGAAGGCGATGAAGCAGGTTGCTACGAGGTTGAAATCACTAAAATCCGCACCACCGACAGCGACACAAATGAAAACTTTGTAATAAAGGTTACGGATGACGAGCTCATTGAGCGCTGCGGCGGTATCGTACAGGGAATGAGCGGCAGTCCACTGGTTCAGAACGGAAAGCTGGTGGGCGCGGTGACTCATGTTTTCCTGAATGACCCTCGCGAAGGCTACGGAATAACCGCACGAAATATGGTGTCGAATTATCAGGGGTAACACAACATATTGAGTTTTTCTGTCATTGTGCTTGACATTCAAAAAAATATTTCAAGATTTTTGAAAAAATTTATTTGGAAACTATTGCCAAGTTTACCATTTTGTGGTAAAATCAACTCACAATAAAAAATTTGATGGGAGACTCAATATGGACAACAGTATTAAGATGATAATTACCGAGGACGCGGCGGAATTTGACAAGACGGCGCTCGAAATATTTCAAAAATTTAATATTTCGGCGGCGTTCTGCACAAAGGACGGAGAGGAGCTTTGCACGCGGATCAAACACGAGGAACCCGACGTAGTGCTGATGGAGTCGTTTATGACAAGACTTGACGCGATAGGCGTTATGCGCAGTATCAAACGTCTTAACTGCAAACAGCCGCTTTTCATCGTTTTCTCATCGTTTCACAGCGCGGTGCTTGAACGTGAGATTATGAGCAGCGGCGCGAGCTATTTTGTATTAAAGCCATACGACGTTGCTCAGCTCTGCGAAAGCATTTCACTCATGACCAAGAAAACCGACCGCCTGCTTCGTATGCCCGCAGGCATTGACGCATTCGGAATTGAGCTTAAGGTCACAGAGATTCTTCACGAAATCGGGGTTCCGGCTCATATCAAGGGTTATCACTATCTGAGGGATTCTATTATTATGTCGGTTGAGCGGCCTGAAATTATCAACGCCGTCACAAAGCAGCTCTACCCTTCCGTTGCAAAGAAGTATGAAACTACTTCATCCAGAGTGGAGCGCGCTATCCGACACGCGATTGAGGTAGCCTGGGACAGAGGCGATATTGACGTGCTGAACTCCTACTTCGGATATACTATCCACAACGACAGAGGAAAGCCTACAAACAGTGAATTTATAGCAATGATTTCCGACAGGCTGCGCCTCCAAATCAAAAACGCCTCCTAACCGAGGCGGCAGGCTATGCTCGTCAAATCAGCGAAAAAAGCTGATATTTTATCAAAAAGGGAGAAGTCGTTTTGGCTTCTCCCTGTTACATTATTATTTCAGCAGCGGTTTCAAATATTGTCCCGTAAACGAGTCTTTGCATCTCGCCACCTGCTCGGGAGTTCCCTGGGCAATGATTTTTCCGCCCATATCTCCTCCCTCGGGCCCGAGATCGATAATGTGGTCGGCAGTTTTTATCAGGTCGAGATTGTGCTCGATTACCACCACTGTATTGCCGCCCTCAACGAGGAGCTGCAATACCTCCACAAGCCTGTGAACATCCGCAATGTGCAGACCGGTAGTCGGCTCGTCGAGGATATAGATAGTTTTGCCGGTACTGCGCTTCGAAAGCTCTGTTGCCAGCTTTACTCGCTGTGCCTCGCCGCCTGACAGCGTGGTAGCCGGCTGACCGAGCTTTACGTAGCCCAAGCCGACGTCAAAGAGGGTTTTGAGCTTTCGGTGGATCTTGGGAATGTTCGCAAAGAACTCCATTCCCTCCTCCACGCTCATTTCCAGCACATCGTTTATCGACTTGCCCTTGTACTTGACTTCAAGGGTTTCACGGTTATAGCGCTTGCCCTTGCATACCTCGCAGGGTACGTAGACGTCGGACAGAAAATGCATTTCAATTTTTATTATTCCGTCGCCCTGACAGGCCTCGCACCTTCCGCCCTTTACGTTAAACGAAAAGCGCCCCTGTCCGTAGCCGCGCATTTTCGCGTCCTGAGTTTCTGCAAAAAGCGCGCGAATATCATTGAAAACTCCCGTGTAGGTCGCCGGATTTGAACGCGGAGTCCTTCCGATCGGGCTTTGGTCGATCTCAATGACCTTGTCGAGGTTCTCGAGTCCCAAAATTTCCTTGTGCTTGCCCGAGATAGTCTTTGCGCGATTGAGCTCGCGCGCGAGAGTTTTGTAGAGCACCTCGTTAATAAGCGAGCTTTTGCCCGATCCCGAAACTCCGGTGACACAGACAAACTCTCCGAGCGGTATTTTTACATTGATATTTTTGAGGTTGTTCTCGGCGGCGCCGCGTATTTCTATATATTTGCCGTTGCCCTTTCTTCGCTTTTCGGGAACAGGCACGGCGCGCTTGCCGCTGAGATACTGACCGGTGATGGATCCCTCGCACGCCTTGATTTCCTCAACGCTGCCTTGACAGACGATTTGTCCGCCGTGGATTCCCGCCCCGGGTCCGACGTCGACGATAGTGTCTGCGGCGTACATCGTTTCCTCGTCGTGCTCAACGACGATTACCGTGTTGCCGAGGTCGCGCAGCCTTTTAAGTGTGCCGAGCAGCTTTTCGTTATCGCGCTGGTGAAGCCCAATGCTCGGCTCATCAAGGATGTAGAGCACTCCCATAAGGGAGCTGCCTATCTGAGTGGCAAGGCGGATACGCTGGCTTTCTCCGCCCGACAGAGTGCCTGAGGAACGCGAAAGCGTGAGGTAGCCCAAACCAACGCTTTTGAGGAAGTTGAGGCGTTCAAGTATTTCCTTGATGATCTCCTCGCCTATTATAGCCTCCTTTTCGGAAAGCTTAAGCTGACGAACAAAATCAATAGCGTCCGCAACGGACATTTTGCAGAAGTCGGAAATATTAATTCCGCCGACGGTGACGGCGAGACTCTCGCGCGAAAGCCTCTCTCCTCCGCACGCGTCGCAGGGAATTTCTGTCATATAGGAACGGATCTCATCCTTTACCCAGTTTGAGCTCGACTCGTGATAGCGGCGGTCAAGGTTGGTTATTATTCCCTCAAACGGGCGCTCGTAGGTGCCGCTGCCATATGCGGACTGGCGCTCGATTTTGAGCTTTTCATCTCCTGTTCCGTAGAGGATCTTATCGATAACGTCGTCGGAAAGATTCTTGATCGGCTCATTGAGCGAGAATTTATAACGGCGGGCAAGCGCCTGCATATACATTGCCGCTATCTGACTTCCGTCCATTGCCCATCCGCTGCCCTTGATTCCGTTCTGTGCGATGCTTTTTTCGCGGTCGGGAATGATTTTATTCTCGTCAATTTTGAGGAACACGCCCAGACCTGTGCACTTGTGACACGCGCCGAAGGGATTGTTGAACGAGAACATTCTCGGAGACAGATCCTCAATGCTCACGCCGTGCTCGGGACAGGCGTATTTCTGAGAGAACACAACGTCCTCGCCTCCTACGAAATTGACCATAGCAAGCCCTCCGCCGAGCTTTGAGGCGGTTTCAATGCTGTCCGAAAGGCGCGAGGCGATTTCGGGCTTTATTACAAGACGGTCGACAACTATTTCGATATTATGCTTTTTATTTTTCTCTATCGGAATATTCTCCGACAAATCATAGATTATTCCGTCCACTCTAACACGTGCAAAGCCCGACTTTCGGGTGCTGTCGAGCACCTTGGCGTGCTCGCCCTTCCTGCCTCGCACGACGGGTGCAAGAATCTGTATTTTTGTGCCAACGTCATAGGCGAGGATCTTGTCGACAATCTGATCGACCGTCTGCTGACGTATTTCTCTGCCGCATACGGTGCAGTGAGGCACTCCTATTCTGGCGTAGAGCAGACGGAGATAGTCGTAGATTTCCGTGACCGTGCCAACGGTCGAGCGCGGGTTCTTTGAGGTGGTTTTCTGATCAATGGAAATTGCGGGAGAAAGCCCCTCTATGCTCTCAACATTAGGCTTGTCCATCTGACCGAGGAACATCCTGGCGTAGCTTGAAAGGCTCTCTACATAGCGGCGCTGACCTTCGGCGTAAATCGTGTCAAACGCGAGAGAGCTTTTTCCCGAGCCGGAAAGTCCCGTGATGACGACGAGCTCGTTTCGCGGGATTTCCACGCTGATATTTTTCAGGTTATGCTCCTTGGCACCCCTGACAATAATTTTATCACTTGCCATATTACTACTCTTTTCCGAATAAACTATACGATTATTGTAACACATATTTTTTTAAATATCAACATCTTTTTCGAAAATACGTTTGAAGATTTTTGCAGTTTCAGGCATAAAAACGGACAGATCTCTCTGCCCGTTTTTTGCATTTATCTTATTCTTCTTCGGTGTCCTCAACCGTAACCGGTTCGACGTAGGTTCCGTTCATAATTTTTTCGAAATCCTCGCCGCCCATCTTCTCGTGCTTCATCAGGTAAGCCGCGATTTCGTGCAGCTTGTCGATGTTTGCGCTGAGAATCTGCTCAGCCTTTGCATATGCGTTGTTTACAATCTTGAGGACGAGCTCGTCAATCTTTGCGGCTGTGGCTTCACTGTAATCCTGAGTTCTGCCGTAATCTCTGCCGAGGAACACGCTGCCGTCCTCGGAGCCGTAATTAATGCAGCCGAGCTCCTTGGTCATACCGTACTTGGTAACCATCGCTCTGGCGGTCTTTGTCGCCTTTTCAATATCGTTTGAGGCGCCCGTTGAGATGTCGTCGAGGATCAGAGCCTCGGCGACGCGTCCGCCAAGAGAAACCACGATGCTCTCAATCATCTCGTTGCGGGAATTGTAGGATTTATCCTCTGTGGGAAGCGGCATTGTGTAGCCGCCCGCCATACCGCGCGGAATAATGGAGATCTCGTGAACGGGATCCTGGGTTTCAAGCTGATCGAAAAGGATCGCGTGCCCCGCCTCGTGATATGCGGTCAGCTTCTTTTCCTTGTCGCTCATAGCCTTGGATTTCTTCTCGGCGCCGACGACGACCTTGATCGTCGCCTCCTCGATTTCCTTCATTGTGATCGCTTTTTTATCTGCTCTTGCAGCAAGCAACGCCGCCTCGTTGAGCAGGTTTTCCAGATCCGCGCCGGTGAAGCCTGCGGTGGTCTTTGCGATCGTTTTGAGCTTTACATCGGGAGCAAGCGGCTTTTTGCGCGCGTGCACCTTGAGTATCGCCTCTCTGCCGTTGATGTCGGGATAGCTTACGACGACCTGACGGTCGAAACGACCCGGACGAAGAAGCGCGGGATCGAGTACATCGGGACGGTTCGTGGCTGCGATGAGGATAACGCCCTCGTTTACGCCGAAACCATCCATCTCTACGAGCAGCTGGTTAAGCGTCTGCTCACGCTCGTCGTTGCCGCCGCCGAGGCCTGCGCCTCTCTGACGGCCTACGGCGTCGATCTCATCAATAAAGATAATACAGGGAGAATTTTTCTTCGCCTGGTCGAAGAGGTCGCGAACACGCGAAGCACCTACGCCGACGAACATTTCTACGAAGTCTGAACCCGAAATGGAAAAGAACGGAACGCCCGCCTCACCCGCGACTGCGCGCGCAAGCAGGGTTTTACCTGTACCGGGAGGTCCCACGAGGAGAACGCCCTTGGGTATTCTTGCGCCGAGCTTATTGAACTTGTCGGGATTCTTGAGAAATTCGACAACCTCCTGAAGCTCTTCCTTTTCCTCATCGGCGCCTGCCACATCGTCAAAGGTGGTCTTGCGCTTTTCGTCGTTTGTATTTTTGATTTTTGCCTTGCCAAAGCTCATTTCTCTGCCGCCGAGGCCTCCGCCTCCCATACGGCGCATAAAGAAAATCCAGGCGACAATGAATATGATAACAACGATGATGGTCGGAATCAAATCAAAGAGCAGCGAATTGTCGGTTGCGCGGATCTCTCTGTAGGCAACAGGATCGCCCTTTTCACCCGAAGCTTTTCGGTAATCCTCAATATCGTCGAGAAAACGCTGGATGTCGGCAAGCTGTCCCTTGATGACGGTTCTTCCGTCCTTGCTGCTCGCCGCGGCGTTAATCGCCTTTTTGTCATCGTTGAGCAGAGTGTTGTCGCTGTCGAAGATTGCGTCCTCGCCCTCTCTGAGTGTGAGGATGATTTCGCCCGAACCGTAATTGATTGAAAATTCCTCAACCTTATTGTTGGCAAAATACTGTTCGAGAGAAGTAGTTTTAGGCGGATCTGTGTGGCGCGTACTCATAATTATTGCCGATACTATAATCAACACAATCGGAACACCTAATATCAGCAATAGATTACGCACTTTTTTCTTGTTTTCCATTGGGGGTATCACTCCTTTGGTAAATGGGGTTACGTGAACAAATTACGAATATACGGAACGCTTTAATACGCCTATGTAAGGCAAATTGCGGTACTTTTCATCGTAATCCAGTCCGTAGCCGACGATGAACTCGTCGGGTATTTCGGCACCGCAGTAATCGGGCTCCAGCGGAACCTTGCGGCGCGAAGGCTTATCGCAGAGCGTGCAGACCTTAACGGAAGCAGCGCCGGCGGTAATGAGATGATTTTTGACAAAGTTCAGGGTGTTGCCGGAGTCGACGATATCCTCGATGATGAGAATATCCTTGCCAACAGGCGATACGGACAAATCCTTAAGGATCTTGACCTTGCCCGAGCTTTCGGTGCCGCCGCCGTAGCTGGAGGCAACCATAAAATCAATTTCAAAATCAATGTCGATTTTTGTCATAAGCTCCGCCATAAAGACGATGCTGCCCTTCAAAAGACCGACCATAATGAATTCCTTGCTATTATAATCTTTTTCAATCTGTTTTGCAAGCGACTTCACAATATTTTCAAGTTTTTTCTGTGAGATTAAAATTGTTTCAACGTCCTTATGCACAATAATACTCCATTTCAGTGATATTTGAGTTTGATTGCGTTTGAATCTGTCAACGCCTGTCCCTGAGCGGAAAACCCGATTTCATCGCACCACAGCACAGTGGAGTCCTGACACAGGAGAAGCAGACTGTCCCTGAGCTCATCGGGAATTTTTTGCTCGTTGAACACCTTTCTCAGCGGCTTTGTGATGTTTCGCTTTTGGTAGGTAAAGCGGTCGCCGCCGCGTCTTGTCCTGAAAACCAGAGGCTTTAATTCTATTTTTGAATTATCAACACCTGCTGAAATTAGTTTGTCCCGATATATAAAGGAAATATCACCGTTTAGGGAAATTTCCAGATTGTTTTCAGCTTGGTTTTTTTCGACGATCCTGATCGTCTTCTGCTTGCAAACAGCCGTGCAGCCGCCCAAATCGACCGCGCCGCCGTTTTTCAATACGGCCCGAAGCAGGGCGATATGCCGTGCCTCCGGCGAGAAATCCGCTTCGTTTCTGCATAGGATCGCGAGAGCTTCGGATTGAACCGCACAATCTGCTTCAAGCAGTGTGTCGGCGTTATATCCAAATTTGGTTTTTGCGCCGCGAAGCAGCGATTCTGCCTGTGCGCCGAGAAAATCCGCAACCTCTGCGGCGCTCTCGCAATAGCGCAGAGCAGCCTGTTCAAAGCAAGGATTCAGCCCGCTGAGAACGGGTATCACCTTGTGGCGGATGATGTTGCGGGCGTAGTCGTCGCTGAGATTCGAGCTGTCGGTGACGAAGCTCAGCTTGTTTTCACTGCAGTAGCTCTCGATTTCAGCGCGGGTACAGGAAATCAGCGGACGGATAAAATGTCCGCGCCTTGGCGGTATTCCCGCCGCGCCCCTAACCGACGTTCCTCGCACAAGCCGAAAAATCAGTGTTTCGGCGTTGTCGGAGGCAGTGTGAGCCGTTGCGACCTTGGAGCCTAGATTAAGCGCCAGCTCGTCGAAAAATTTGTATCGCTCTTCCCTGCCGCACAGCTCCAAACCGATTTTTCGCTCGCGGGCGAGCTTTTTTATATCCGCGTGTCTTACAAAAAGCTCCGTGCTATAATTCTCACAAAGAATTTTGCAAAACTTTTCGTCGCGGTCAGCCTCCTCGCCTCTCAACATATGATTGAGGTGAGCGGCATATATTTTCAGATTGTATTTTTCTTTTATAGAATTTAATACGTGAAGGAGCGCAACCGAATCGGCTCCTCCCGAGAGCGCGACAATCACGCTGTCGCCTTGCAAAAGCAAATCATTGCGCTCGATTGTTTGAAGAACGGCGTTAATCATACCTTGTCTCCACATCGGTGAAGCGCATAAACTCGCCCTGCCAGTGCAGCTTTACGGTGTTCATCTCGCCGTGACGGTTCTTTGCAACAATACACTCGCCGGAATTGACATCGACCGCAGGCGCAGCGGCGTCCTCGCCGCCCTTGTCGTAGTAGCCCTCGCGGTAAAGGAAAAGCACGATGTCGGCGTCCTGCTCAATTGAACCCGAATCTCTCAGGTCGGAAAGCTGCGGACGATGGTCGGGACGCTGTTCGGAGGCACGTGAAAGCTGCGAAAGTGTGATTACGGGAACGTTGAGCTCCTTTGCCATAATTTTTAGGCTTCGCGTGATTTCCGAGATCTCATTTACACGGCTGTCAATTCTTCTTGTGCTGGACATAAGCTGAAGGTAATCAACCACCACGAGGTCGATCTCGCGGAGCCTTCTGAGACGTGACTTCATTTCCGTGATTGTGATGCCGGGAGTATCGTCGATATAGAGGTTGGCGTTCTTCAAAATATCGCTGGCGGGCACAAGGCGCTGCCACTCTTCATCGGTCAGCTTGCCTGTGCGGAGCTTCGTGCCGCCGACCATTGCTTCAGACGAAAGCAGACGGCTTGCAAGCTGCTCCTTGGACATTTCCAGAGAGAAAAAGGCGACCGCCTTTTTGCTTTTGCAGGCGACATTGCGCGCGATATTGAGCGCGAAGCTCGTTTTTCCCATACCCGGCCGCGCCGCGAGGATAATCAGGTCGCTTCGGTTGAGTCCGGTAATAACACGGTCAAGATCCCCGATTCCCGTGGAGACGGGCTTTACGCTTTCGTCAGCTTCGCGGTTCAGCGAATCCAGACGTTCAAAGGTCTGCAAAAGTACCGAGCTCAAGCGCTCCAGTCCGCCCTTTTCGCTTCCGCTGCGGATGTCGAAAATCCGCTGCTCGGCGGAGTCGAGCAGAACGGTCGGGTCGTCGTCGGCAGAGGTAGCGTCATCGATGATCTCGCGCGAGGCGGTGATGAGCATTCTCAGCTTATACTTATCGGCAACGATTTTTGCGTATGCCTCGGCGTTTGAAGGCGCGGGACAATTGTCGATCAAATCGACGAGGTAGGTCTTGCCCGTCGCCTCCTCAAAACCGCTATTCTGTTGTAGCTTGTCGAGCAGAGTTACAAAGTCGATCGCCTTACCGAAGTTCATCATCTCCTGCATAGCCGTGAAGATCAGCTTGTGCAGCGAGATGTAGAAATAATCTGCGGATTTTACATGGTCGAGGACGTTGTCAAACATCGCGTTATCGATGATGATCGCGCCCAGAACCGCCTGTTCAGCCTCAGCGCTGTAGGGCAGGTTGGTCGGATTGTACTCTGCAAATGTACTGTCAGCCATATTACACCTATAATGCGCCTAAGGCGCAATTTATGAGCTTATGATTTAATTCGCGTTCAGAAAAAGCAAGTTGAAAACGCGGTCGGTATTAACCAAATCCTGCGTTCCGATTAAGCCTCGCTCACCTGAACGTCGATATTTGCGGAAATACCGGTGTAGAGCTTAACCTCAGCCTTGTAGGTTCCGAACTCCTTGATGTCGCGTTCAAGTACGACCTTGCGCTTGTCGACATCGATACCGTACTGCTTTTTGATTTCCTCGGCGACCTGCTTTGCGGTGATGCTGCCAAAAAGCTTTCCGCCCTGTCCGGCGCGCGCTGTCATATGGAAAACCTTGCCCTCGAGCTTCTTCTTATAGCCTTCTGCCTGAGCCTTCTGGGTGGCGATTTTATAATTCTTTGAGTTTTCCGCGTTTTTATACTCGTTCATCGCCTGAGCGTTGGCTTCCTTGGCGATTTTTCGGGGCAAGAGGTAGTTGCGCGCGTAACCGTCGGACGCCTCAACAAGCTCGCCCTTCTTTCCGAGGGACTTTACATCCTGCAATAAAATAACTTTCATATGGGTTTCCTTTCATTTGAATCAGGAGACGTCGTCTTCGAGCGAGGACTCGATTGCCTTTATCAGCTTATGTCCCGCCTCCTGCATAGTTGTATTGTAAAGCTGTGCCGCAGCCATTGTCTGATGACCGCCGCCGCCGAGCTTTTCCATAATTACCTGAACGTTGATCCTGCCGTAGCTTCGTGCCGAAATATTGACCTTTTCATTGTCCGGGAAAACCACGAACGATGCCGACACACCCGTGAGCGTGAGCATTTCGTCTGCCGCCTGAGCAGCCGCGAGTCTTACGTCGCTGGTGGTTTTTTCGGTTGTTGAAATCGCGCAGCCCTTGAAGATATGGCTGCGGCACACGATGTCTACCTTTTCGCGGTAGGTTTCAATGCTGCCCGAGAACATCTCCTTAACCGTCAGGGTGTTGGCGCCTTTGCGGCGCAGATACGCCGCCGCCTCAAAGGTGCGCACGCCTGTTTTGAGAACAAAGTTCTTGGTGTCGAGCATAATGCCCGAGAGCAGCGCGTCAGCCTGTATGTAGCCGAGGGGCTTGTCGTCGAGATAGCTGATGATTTCACAGCACATTTCGCTCGCAGAGGAAGCCGACGGCTCATGGCAGAATACAAGCGCGTTATTGATATAATTTACCGCCTTGCGGTGATGATCGATCACCACAATCTTTTTGCACTTCTCGTAAAGCTCGGGGCTTTCGAGAGATGTTTTGAGGTGGGTGTCGACTATGATGAGGAGAGTTTTAGCGGTAAGACCGCGCATCGCTTCCTCGGGAGTGATGAAAATATCGCTGTCAAGGCGCTCGGAGGCGTAGTCGATGAGCTGCTTAGCCATTGTCGCCTCGCGGTTGATCACTATCTTGCAGTAGCGCTTAAAGGATTTGTCCATAATGCACTGCATACCGATTGCAGCACCCACGCAGTCGAGGTCGGAAAAGCGGTGTCCCATTATGAAAACCTTATCGGAGTCGCTGACCGCCCTGCTGACAGCGTTTGCGATTACGCGCATTCGCACCTTGCTGACCTTTTCGGTAGCGGCGGCGGTGCCGCCGAAGAACTCGTAGCTGCCGTCCCTGATTATCGCTACCTGGTCGCCGCCTCTGCCAAGCGCCATTTCAAGCGCCTTTCTGGCGTTCATTTCGCTGTCCTTAACCAGCTTGCATCCGCGGCAAAGTCCTACGGAAATCGTGGCGATATGGCGGTTTGAGCTTATTGAGCGCACGTTTTTGAGCACCGGGAACTTTTGAGCTATCATTTTTTCCACGTCGGCGTCGCGGAACACGATCATATACCTGTTGTTTCCGAGTCTTTTATAAAGCGCATTGTAGTCGATAGCCCAACCCTGGAGGTTTGCCTCGACAGAGATCGCCACGTTTGAATAGCTCTCATCGGAATCGGTGAAGAAGTCCTCAGCGTTGTCAAAGCTGATAAGCGCTACGCAGGGCATATTCGCGTGGTACTCGCGCGAGGTTTTCTTGTAATCGGTGTTGTCGATGAAGTGGCAAACCGCTCCGCCCTCTTCGTTTGAAACAGCGTAAACGGTAAATTCCCTTCCGTCAATAGCTACGTCAACACCCTCGCCGTCGGCGATGTCCTTGATAAAATAACCCGGGAGATATGCGTTTATGTTGTCGCCCTCGGGACTTCTGCCGCCGCAGATCGTTTTGCGGAAACGGGCGTTGCACCAGATTATGTCGCCCTTGTCGCCCGATACGACGACGGGATATTTGTATTTATCGAGATATTGCGAATTGAAGCCGACAATATGATCCGCGGTACTTCTGACAATTGCTCTGATATAGCCCCGAAAGCTGATTGACAGAGCGATGACAACCGCCACGGAAAGCACGGAAATACCGAGCTCGATATAAAACAGCAGCGGGTCGTAGGTGCTCATAAAGGTTGCCATCAGCAGCATAACCAAGCCGAAAATCAAAAACCACGGCGTCAGCATCCAGTTTCTATTTTTCATATTTTATCCTTAAAATGTATTTGCGGCAGGAAGGCTTATACTTCCTGGAGAATCGGGAGAATCATCGGTGAACGGCGGGTTTTCTGGGAAATCAGCTTTGAAATCTCCTCTCTGAGCCTGTTCTTGATGATGCCCCACTCATGAATATTTTTCTCGGCGCAGTCCTCCAATATTGACAGCGCGAGCTTTCTGACCTCGTCGAGCAAGCCCTCGCTTTCGCGGACATACACAAATCCGCGCGAAACGATGTCCGGACCGCTGATCACATGGCCGTCGTAGACGTCGAGAGACGCAACTATGATGATGAGTCCGTCCTGTCCGAGGTGCTTTCTGTCGCGGAGAACTATGCTTCCGACGTCGCCTACGCCGAGACCGTCAACAAACACCTTGCCCGCGGGAACCGAGGCGACCTCCTTCATATAATCGTCGCAGACCTCAACAGTTTTGCCGATGTCTCCGATAAAGATATTCTTGCGCTCCATTCCGAGGTGCTCGGCGAGCTCAACGTGCTTGCGAAGGTGCTTTTGCTCACCGTGAACGGGGATGAAATACTTGGGACGGACGAGCCTGTGCATAAGCTTGAGCTCCTCCTGACAGGCGTGGCCCGAAACGTGCACATCGTACATCGACTCGTAAATCACCTTGCAGCCTCGCTTCAAAAGCTCATCGACTACGTTTCCTACGGTCTTTTCGTTGCCCGGGATCGGGTTTGCCGAAATGATGATGAAGTCTCCCTCACCGACCATAACCTTGCGGTGGTCGGAATAAGCCATACGCGACAGAGCGCTCATAGGTTCGCCCTGACTGCCTGTTGTGACGAGCACAATTTGCTCAGGCGGATATTTTTTGAGGGCGTCGATATCGATCAAAATGTTCTTGGGAAGCTCCAGATAGCCGAGCTTGCTCGCAACATCCATATAGTTGACCATACTTCTGCCGGAGAAGGCAACCTTTCTGCCGTGCTTTTCGGCGCAGTTGATTATCTGCTGAACCCTGTTTACATTTGACGCGAAGGTCGCGATTATTATGCGGTACTTCTCAGCCTTTTTAAAGAGAGTATCGAGGCTTTCGGAAACCATCTGTTCGGTTCTGGTGTAGCCTGCGCGGTCGGCGTTTGTGCTCTCTGCCAAAAGCGCCAGAACACCTTCGTCGCCTACCTTTGCGAAGCTCGAAAGGTCGATCGTATCACCGCTGATTGGAGTGCAGTCAATTTTGAAATCGCCCGTGTGCACCACTGTTCCGCCGGGAGTCTTGATGGCGAACGCCACCGAGTCGGGAATAGAGTGGTTAACGTGGATGAATTTTATATCCATACATCCGAGATGAATCGTGCTGCCCGCGTTTACGGTGTTGAGTTTTACCTTGTTGATCAGGCTGTGCTCGCGCAGCTTGTTTTCAACCAGACCGAGCGTAAGCGGCGTTCCGTAAAGCGGAACGTTAACTTTTGACAGCAGGAACGGGAGTCCGCCGATGTGATCCTCGTGGCCGTGAGTGAGCACTATTCCGCGCACCTTGTCGACGTTCTGCTCAATGTAGGAGAAATCCGGTATTACCAGATCAACGCCCAGCATATCGCCGTCGGGAAACGCCATTCCGCAGTCAACAATGATCATATCGCCGTCACATTCGATCAGCGTTATGTTCTTTCCGATCTCATTGAGTCCGCCCAAAAAAGAGATTTTAACGGGCGGCTTTTTGATGGGCTTGGGAACATATGCCGAGCTTCCCCTCTTGCCCGTTTTATGGTTTTTGCCGCGACCGTTTTGGTTTTTGTTGTACCAGCTTTGTTTGAGCTTATAGTTCATATTCCGATTATTTGAGCTCACAAAAAAATACCTCCGTTATGACAAATTTTTTCCGTTCATTTATTAAGCGTATACTCAGACCCAGTATACACATATTCAGTTTATTTTAACTCAATACGCACCGTCCTGTCAATAAGCAAAAAGAATTAAACAAATTTATTTGGAATT
>ONIJ01000169.1 GCA_900317875.1 uncultured Eubacteriales bacterium | reverse complement strand
TCCCGACAATGAAATCCTTGGATAGGTAAAGCAATGCTGAAGAAGATATTATCCGGAGCAGTATTTGTACTGCTTGTTATTGGCTTTTGGAATTTGTTTGAGCTATTATACTGCTCGTTCATTACACACAGTGAATTTCAGTTCAACACAGTATCAAATATTATCGTTCCTATGTCCGTAGGTATTATTGCTTATCTTCTTCTTTTTGTTTTAAGCGTTGCGAAAAGCAAAAAGAAATAGCTATCGGTATCAAATTAATATATATCGAGCGAAAAAAAGCCGAACAGACGTCCGCAAACGCGGGTGTCTGTTCTTTTTTCGTGTGAACCTGCTTTTGGAATATGGTATCAGTTCCGTAATCACGTTCTGCTCCGTATAAATTTTAATGTTAAAGCTATTTTCATATTGAAAAATGAGCAGGAAAATGGTAAGATAAAATTGTTGAGAGAACTTCTGTTCCTTTATCAAAAATGATTTTCGGAGGCGAAAAGTATGGCTTTTAAAAGAGCGCTTTGGCACAGTGGATTGACATATCAGCAGACCTGCTATCACTGCCGCACGACGGTGGTCAGATACACCGACTATAATCTGGATTTCAGGCCATGGTATCCCGACGGTTTTGTTTATTGTCCTAACTGCAGGGGACCTCTGCGCCATAACGAGCTTTACGCAATCAAAGAGGACGGCACGCCCGTTTATCCGCAGACCGCTGCCGCTCCCGGTGCAGCAAAGTGTCCTCAGTGCGGCAAAGCCGTTAATTTGGGCGTTGACCGCTTCTGTTCCGGCTGCGGTCATAAGCTCGGTTAAATCACTTGATCCGTTCGGGACAACACTGTCTGCATTCAGCTTGGAAAACCGTCTGCCTAAGCGGTATCCGGAGCGGATCAATACGATCAACAACAGTTGGTTATCCTCAATAAATAAACAAACAAAGCGCCGAAGAAGCAGTTTCCGGCGCTTTTTGTTGTGTTGTTTCACAGTTTTTGATATGTGATTTTAGTCACTATGCATATTCCATTTGGGTTTTAATTCAAGTATAATATATAGGTAATTCCTATCGAAAGGTTAATGAGTATGATTTATAACAATGTTTTGGAAGCGGTGGGGCAGACGCCGCTTATTCGTCTGAACCGAATGGTTGACGAGGACAGCGCCGACATTCTCGTGAAGTTCGAGGCGCTCAACGTCGGCGGTTCAATCAAAACCAGAACCGCGCTCAATATGATTGAACAGGCGGAGCGCCAGGGGCTTATCAACAAGGATTCAATAATCGTAGAGCCTACCAGCGGCAATCAGGGAATAGGGCTCGCTCTTGTAGGAGCTGTCAAGGGCTACCGCACGATCATAGTAATGCCCGACTCCGTCAGCGAGGAGAGAAGAAAGCTCATCCGTCACTACGGCGCCGAGGTCAAGCTGATTCACGACGCGGGCGACATCGGGGCTTGCATTGACGAATGCCTGCAAACCGCGCTGAAAATGAAAAAGAAGAACGACAAGGTGTTCGTTCCTCAGCAGTTCGCAAATATCAACAACGTAAAAGCTCATAAAAAATATACCGCGCTCGAAATTATGCAGCAGTGCGCCGACCCGATTGACGGATTTTGCTCGGGAATCGGCACGGGCGGCACGATCACGGGAATAGGGGAGGTGCTCAAGGCTCAGTACCCCGATATTGAAATCTGGGCGGTCGAGCCCGAAAATGCCGCAATTCTCGCGGGCGGCACTATCGGAACACATTTGCAGATGGGCATCGGAGACGGCATTATTCCCGATATTCTCAACAAGGAGATCTATGACGAGATCTACGTTGTAACCGACGAGGAAGCCCTCACCACCGCAAAAAGGCTCGCGCGCGAGGAAGGACTAATGTGCGGAATCTCCAGCGGTACGAATGTCGCGGCGGCGCTCAAGCTCGCAAAGAAGCTCGGAAAGGGCAAAACGGTCGTCACTGTCCTGCCCGACACGGCGGAGCGCTATTTCTCCACTCCTCTGTTTGAGGAATAATATTGCATAATAATACGGTCGGACATTTTTGCGTCCGACCGTTTTTGTATACTATATTATTTTATCCTATTCTGTGAGCGACGGCTACGATCAGCGACCTGCCCTGCATTTTGATGCGGCGGTCGTAGAGAATAACATTCTCGTTTTCGCAGATTACGTGTTCGGGCTCTCTGCCGGTATCGACATACAGCGTCCATACATAACCGGTGGGAAGTCCGGGAAGCTCAACATCCGCCGTTTCCCAGTGAGCGTTAATTCCGAAGTAAACGATTTCGTCGAGCATGGGAATGTTTGAAGCGCCCGCGTACATAACGCCCACATAGCGCGATTCGGAGTTGAAATCCGTCTGCCACGGCTTCTGGGAGTGCAGGCTCTCGGGAGGCAGTGCGCAGTCGCTTTCGCGTCTGTTCTTGGTGATCACGTTGAAGCGCTTGCGGAAGGCTATCATATACTTGAAGAACTCAAATACGTCCTTAAACTGTTCTTTTCTGGACCAGTCGATCCACGATGTAATGTTGTCCTGACAGTAGGCGTTGTTATTGCCGAACTGCGTGTTGCAGAATTCGTCGCCGGCGAGGAACAGCGCGGCGCCTCGGCTCAGCATCAGGGAAGCAAACGCGTTCTTTACGAGCTTTTTTCTCAGAGCGATCACGTCCGCATCCTGTGTTTCGCCTTCAACTCCGCAGTTCCAGCTGTTATTGTCGTTTGCTCCGTCTGTGTTGTCCCAGCCGTTTTTATAGTTATGTTTTTCGTTGTAGGAATACATATCCCATAATGTAAAGCCGTCGTGACAGGTGATGAAGTTTACGGAGGCGCAGTTTCCGCGGTAAAGCGGGTCATACAAATCCTTTGAGCCTGTCAGGCGGTGAGCCGCAGCCCACGCGAGGTCGCTGTCGCCCTTGAGAAAACGGCGCATATCGTCGCGGTATTTGCCGTTCCATTCAGCCCAGCGGTTCCAGGAAGGAAAGCTGCCGACCTGATAAAGTCCGGCGGCGTCCCAAGCCTCGGCAATCAGCTTGGTTTTGCTCAGGATCGGGTCAAAAGCGAGGCTTTTGAGCAGGGGAGGCTGATCCATCGGGGTTCCGTCCTCATTTCTTCCGAGAATGGAAGCAAGGTCAAAACGGAAGCCGTCGATCTTGTATTCGGTTACCCAGTAACGGAGACACGCCTTGATAAAGTTGCGGACAATCGGATGGTTGCAGTTGAGCACGTTGCCGCAGCCGCTGAAGTTATAATAGTATCCGTCGGGGGTAAGCATATAGTAAATATTGTTGTCGATTCCCTTAAAGGAGAAGAATGGGCCGAGCTCGTTGCCTTCGGCGGTGTGGTTGAATACCACGTCGAGAATTACCTCAATGCCGTTGGTTTTCAGGTCGCGGATAAGCTCTTTGAGCTCCGTTCCCTCGCTGTGGTGCTTGTGTCCCTTGTGGGACTCGTAGCTGGTGTTCGGCGCAAAGAAGCCGACTGTGTTGTAGCCCCAGTAATCGTAGAGCTGCTCGCCGTCGTAATAACGGTGAGCGCCCATTTCGTCAAACTCAAAAATAGGCATAAGCTCAACTGCGTTTATGCCGAGCTCCTTGAGATACGGAATTTTCTCGCGGATTCCCTCAAAGCTTCCGCGGTTCTCAACGCCCGAGCTTTCGTCCTTTGTAAAGCCCCTGACGTGCATTTCGTAAATAATAAGTTCCTCCAAAGGGAGAGACTGTGTTTTGAAATTTCCCCAGTCGTAATCGTTGAAGGCGACGCGCGCCTTATAGACGCACTGATCGCGCTGAGGCTCGCCCCATGCGCTCTGACCTGCAACGGCCTTTGCGTAGGGATCGAGAATATATTTTGTTTTGTCAAAAACCATTCCTTTTTTCGGGTCGTAAGGACCGTCAATAGAATAGGCGTATTCAAATTTATCTACTTCAAGTCCGAAAACAATCATCGAATAGGTGCTGCCGATCCTGTAGGATTCAGGAAACGGCAGGTGCACATACGGAGTCCTTGCGCCGGGAGCAAAGAGCAGCAGGGTACAGGATGTTGCATAAACGGAGCTGATAGTGAAATTAATGCCGCCACGTACCGGAGTCGCACCGTCCATATCATAATAGCCGGGTCTGACGTTGTAGCCGCAAATAATATCCGTGGGCTTCAAATCCCTTAACATATAAATAACCCCTCCAAGGATTCATACTCATTCCATTATATTATAACATTTGAAAGGATAAAATTCAATCTTGAAAATGTGCAGAATACTTGAATATCTTGCTAAATCAATTCTATAGTATAAAATTTGACAATTTTTTGTATTGAGAGGCAAACCTTGAGTATGAACCTTTTAAAATTACAACAAAGAACGAAAAAAACGGTCCAATCATCGATTGAACCGTCTTTTAGTCATTAAAGTTCCGCTAACACAACCTGGATACAGGTGCAGTCTTCAATTGAAATAACTCCGTCTTGATTGTAATCGGCGTTTGCCGCCGCGGTCTTTTCAAGCGTGATGTGCTCCGAAAGATGGCGCTGAATTTCTGTTACATCCTGAATATCGACTTTTCCGTCGAGATTTGCGTCACCGAGCAAAGTCGGGAAGAAGCGCTGCTTTGTCACAGCCTTAATTACAAATGTGCCGCCGATCTCGTCGTCGTTGTTTTCCTTATACCAGTCCATCAAATCCTGAATGCTGTCGCCGTCCTTGATATAGCTTTGCCCGTGTACACTTTCGTTAAGAAAAACCGGTTTGCCGCTGACTGTCAGCCATTCGCCGACGCCGATAGACGAGGTTTCCTCAGTGCCGGCGGTGTCGATCGTCACCGCAATCGAGCCCGTTTCATCGGGATAGACAAAGTCGTCGACGTCTGCGCAAAAATATCCCTGATGGTCGGCAACGCCCTCATAAAGCTTTGTCCAGCGGCTTTCATCCGCGTCCGGAGCTGAATTCTCATCGTCGGGAACAAAGTAAATGCTGTAAGAAGCTCCCTGCGCTTTGGTCTGGAACACGACCTTGTCGATCACATTGAAGTCCCTGTCAAAACTGAATCGGTTTATGTATGTCAGCTTTTCTTTTTTGACGTATCCGAAGTCGTAAGTAGCTCCGTAGATTTCGTTCTGAATAAGCTTTACCGAGTCGTTGATTTCCTCGACGCCTTCAATGGCAAAGGAGGGTGTGAACTTTTTTGAAAGCAGATAGGCGTCCTCATAGGAAATCCAAAAATATCCGCCGAGCGAGTTGTTGTCGCCCCAACTGTTCTTGATAAGCCAGGCGCCGTCATTTTTGGGACGTTCACCGATTGCGCCGGTAAAGCTGGTGCGCGGATAATTATCGTTCCAGCCGACTATTTCAATCGAGTGTCCGACATAGCTTTCGCTGTATGATTCGGGCATAAAGTATGATAGCTTGCTTGGGCTTAAACAGGTCGAAGAATGAGCGTATGATGAGTAAGCTCCGCCGTAGTTCATAATGCAGCGCTTTACCTCATCGGGATTGCTTTTGTTCAGATAACGCACAGAGGTGACTCCGTAGCGCGCAAGGTCTGCGGGAACCTCGTCGCCCTTAACGTTTTCATCGAGCAAATCATCACTGTAATCGGATTTGAACACTCCGCCCTGCCAAGAGGTCAGGTAACCCAGAGAAATAACCGGATAGCCTTCAGAGTAAATATCCCTTATCCAGCCTTTGCTGTCGTTTCTTTCGGTCGCCCACATATTCATATGCGAGGCGGACATATCTTCCGTCACATATCCCATGCGCAGCAGCGTGGATTCCAGGACGGCAAGTGCCGCGTAAACCCAGCACGAGTTGAACTTCTGGGTTTTCACGGAGGTAACATAACCGAGCTCCCGCGAACTGTAGCTCTCGGGAAGCTCATTGCCTTCGGGAGCTTCCTCATTGTTTTCACCGGGTTCCCCGGGGGTTTCTTCTTCGGATAACTTTTCGGTATCATCCGATTCCTCGCCGATTGAGCTGCCGAGGCTGATTTCGGCAGCCGACGCCGCAATTCCGCTGATGCTGAAGGTCAGAGCGGCGATCAAAAAAGCACATACTGCTTTTTTAAAATTTAATCTTTTCATAATTACCTCAAACAAAATTGTTTTTGATATACTATTATATCAGAATAAAATTAAGTTGTAAAGCATAAAGAGCCCGTCAAATCGCATAATACTTCTGTAAAATTTTTCAACGGGAGTGTGCTTTATGCAGTTAAGGACAGATTTGGCTATTGAAGCCCGCGAAATCGCCGGTGATAGAGTGTCGGGAACGGCGTTCAGCGAACACACCGAAAACGGTCTCAAAATATCGAGGCTGGAGGTGAAAAGCCGTAAGGCAAAGCAGATCCTCGGCAAGGACATCGGTACCTATATCACAATCGAGCTGCCTTCTCTCACCGATAACTTTACCGAGGCAGACGAGCGCATAAAAACGATCGGAGGAGAGATCCGCAGACTTCTGCCCGTGAACGGACTTATTCTCGTCGCGGGGCTCGGCAACGAGGAAATAACTCCCGATTCACTCGGACCGAAAACAGGTTCTCGTGTTCTGTCAACACGTCATATAACAGGCGAGCTCGCCCGCGCGACCGGACTTGACAAGCTGCGTCCCGTAGCGGTGATCAACACCGGAGTTACCGGACAGACCGGTATTGAAACAGGGGAGTATATCCTCAGCATAGTAAACCGGATCCGTCCGAACGCCGTGGTCGCGGTAGACGCTCTCGCCTCGCGCAGAATAGAGCGCCTCGGCTGCACCGTTCAGATAAGCGACGCGGGTATTTCGCCCGGAGCGGGAGTCGGGAACCACAGAACCAAAATCAATCAGGAGACCATCGGCGTGCCAGTTATCGCTATCGGCGTGCCGACCGTAGTGGACGCTCAAACCTTTGCGAACGACGTCGCAGGCGGAGGTTTGTCCGGAATGGGGGAGTACAGCATTCCGGGAAACCGTCAGATGATTGTGATTCCGCGCGAAATCGACCTGCTCACCGAGCGCGCGTCAAGACTGCTCGGCTTTTCGCTCAACGCTGCGATGCAGAACGAATTCGAGCTGAGGGATTTGGTTTCGCTGATGTGATTTTGTTCCCGATTTTGCACAATGGGGCGGAATGAAAAAATATTTCTTTTTTCTCTAAAGTAAATAACAAATATGCAAAATCGGGTACAATAGTATGTTGAAAAAAGACTTTGCGGTGGTGTGTGTATGAAAAGGACTTTGCTCATATCTTCTTCCGAGCAAGGTGCATCCGCACTCGGAGAGATGCTTAAGACGGAGGGCTTCAAGCCGATCACTGTTTCCTATACCGCCTTCAACGCCCAGCAAATAGCTGAGCGGGAGACGTTTGACCTTATCTGCATAAACGCTCCGCTTGCCGACGAAAACGGAATCGAGCTCAGCCGCCGCTTTTCCGCGACAACGCGCGCGGGCGTGGTTGTGGTCGTCCCTCAGAAGAATGC